>CALBHK010000042.1 GCA_937894565.1 uncultured Chlamydiae bacterium | reverse complement strand
GATAAGAAAATCGAAGAGCAAATTGCAATTTGGGATCAAACTATCGAGAAGCCTCACCAGGTATTCTACGATGGAATGGTTTGGCAAAAAAATGAAAACCCTAAGTGGGAAGAACGAAAATTACGTCGTCTGAAAGAGTTTCTTCCGAAGTATCACTTGCTCTATCCTGATATGATGGCTCAGTTTAATCAATTTGATGCTACCCTCAGAAAGCAAATCAAAAAATTCTCTGAGTTTTTCTCGGATGCTCGATTCGCTTTGCCGATATACGCTGCGCCGACTGCTACATTCAATGGAAAAGGTGGTGAAGGTGGCGAATCAGGTGACCCTCTAGGAAGAACTACTCTCGCATTTGGTATCGACATGGTTGCAGATAGAAAAGACAATCCTGATGTATTGTATGCCCATGAACTATTTCACATCTATCACGTAGATGTGATCGGCGTTAATGAAAAAGTATTCATGACTGAAGGCCACTTGACTCTGCCCCTATGGCTTGAGGGTTTAGCGACATACGTAAGTCAGCAAATGAACCCAAATGCCAGTATGTCAGACATTCTTATGGATAAGGAGTTACCAAAGCTATCAGATCAACAGATTCAAATACTTGCTCAGATGTTTCTGAAGCAGGCGAATGAAAAAGCATTTGATTCAAAAAAACCAGAAATTTATAAACGGTGGTTTGCAATTGATCCACAATACAACTTGGGTTCTCAGTTTCCACCACGTTGTGGTTATTTACTGGGTTTAAAAGTTGCTCAACACCTGGCAAAATCTCATTCTCTTAATGAAATGGTGCACTGGAAAGTCAAAGAAGCTCATGAAAATGCTCTAACGGTACTCAATGAAATTGCTGGTCAACGAAAGTAACAAATAAGAGGTTCTTATAATGGCAACTGTTAATCCAACTCAGCATAAAACTAAAAATGGTCAAATCACAATAATAAGAAGTGCTATGGTTGATGATGCTCAACAGATTTTAAAACTAGCAACCGATGTTATCGGAGAAGAAATTTTTCAGCTTACATCTTCATTGGAATTTAAAATGACAATTGATGATGAAATAAATTGGATTAAAGATCACCTTGATAAACCATCTCATATTATTTTAGTGGCCATCATTGATGGTAAAATAATTGGAATGTTAGATTTTTCTGCAGGAAGTAGAAATAGAATTTCACACACAGGTGAGTTTGGAATGTCAGTAGATAAGTCATTTCGTAATCAAGGAATTGGGTCATTGCTAATCCAGACTCTCGTAGATTGGGCTAAAGAGCTTAAGGTCATTGAAAAAATAAACTTACAGGTTCATTCAACGAATATCGCAGCTATAGAAACTTATAAGAAGAACGGATTTACAGTTGAAGGAATCAGAAAAAAAGAACTTAAGTATTCAGAATCTGAATATGTTGACTCTGTTTTAATGGCCAAATTCGTGAATTAAAAGAGGTATTGTAATGAAAAAGAAAACTACAAAAAAAGTCGTAACTAAAAAAATATTCTGCACTGTTTGCCCAAAGTGGGAGATCAAACGACCAGAAAGATGCTCAAACATTTTAGTTCACAAATCTAAAACACATTATTTTTGCACTAAAAAATGTAAAGAACGATTTGAGAAAGCTCCTGAGAAATTTATATGAATATTAGAATCGAACAATTAACTGAACAAAATTTTAAAGACTATGAAACTCTCACAAGCTGTGAAAGTGGCGGCGGTTGTTACTGTTCTTTTTGGCATCAAAAGATTACTTCAATGCAAGAATGGGATACTCGTAAAAAAGAAAACCCACAGCTTAATCGCCAAATTGTTCTTGATAAGGTGAAAACTGGTTATCATGTGGGAGTGTTGGTCTATTCCGATAATGATCTTCTCGCGTGGATCTCTGTCGGTCCTTTGATTGATTATTACTGGACTTGGAAAAGAACCACTCAGCTGGGTGAAGAATCAAAAAATATTGCAGGTATAACATGTTTCACAGTTGCTCCAAAATTTCGTGGTCAAGGATTGCAATCTAAGATTCTAGAGAAGCTAAAAGAATATGGAAAAGTAAAAGGTTGGACGGCGATTGAGGGGTACCCCTTCGATGCAAGTGCGATTGAAAAACATAAAGAACACGTTCTGTGGCCTGGTCTGCCTAAAGGATTTGAAGAAGCTGGATTTTTAAAATTAGGTACTCACTGGTTAAATAATCCTGAGGCTGAAAGATCAATTTATAAGGTGGAGTTGTGAAATTCTTTTTTCAAATATCACTATTAAAGGAACTTAAATGAATCAAATGATAAATAACATCTCAAAAGTTTCTGATTTATACGCACAAAGGTTTGGAATTGAGCGCAGTTCTGATTGGTATCTTTTGAAGATTCAAGAAGAACTTGGAGAGATGTGTTCAGCCTATTTAAAATACACGCAAAGAGCGAGAGCTAATAATCAAAGCAATGAGACTTTAAAGAAAAATCTAGAGGATGAATTTGCGGATGTTTTAGCAATGCTACTGTTGTTTGCGAAAGATCAAAAAATTGATCCTGAATTATCAATAAAAAATAAATGGTATCAGCACTTAGAGGCCGCAAAGGATTAAAATGAGGCATTTTTTGGTTGATGATATTCATAAAGCTATATCTGGAAAAAAACATATTATTTGGGATTGGAATGGGACTCTTTTGAATGATGTTGATCATGCAGTAAACATCATGAACTCTATTTTATCCGAACACAGTTTAAACTTAATTGATAAGAAGAGATACCGCCAGATATTTGATTTTCCAGTGATAAAATATTACGAACAACTTGGCTTTGATTTTAACAAGGAGTCCTTTGAAAGTCTTTGTCACAAGTTTGTTGATCGCTTTATGGCTGGTGTTCCGCATTTACCACTTATACCTGAGGTCAAATCAGTTTTGACCCGACTTCATGATGAAGGTGTTTTTCAGTCTGTATTGTCTGCCACTGATCAACCCAACTTAAACTCTATGATTGAGCATTTTGAACTTGGCTCCATTTTCAAATATGTCTATGGGATAGATAATAAGCTTGCTGGATCTAAAATTGAGCGTGGTCATGAGCTTATTCAAGTTTCTATGATCGACAAAGAACACACGATTATTATTGGTGATACCTTACATGACCTAGAGGTGGCTGATGCTCTAGGTATTGATGCTGTCTTAATTTCGCATGGCCATCAATGCTATACAAGACTCAAGCCGAAGCACAATAATGTTATTGAGGTGCCAGTGTGAGTTCTGTTATTGGCCAGTGCTTTTGTAGAAAAATTACTTTTGAAATTCAGTTTCCCACTGAATTCGTATCTCATTGTCACTGCGAAAGTTGTCGGACTTCCCACGGATCAGCATTAGTGACTTGGGGCGGTGTTTCTAAATCACAGTTTAAATTCTTATTATTTGAATAATGACTATTATTTAACAGGTGATTTTAAATATGGAAACATAGATTTAGCATTGAGTACAGAATTTGATTTGTATTTTCAGAAAATATTTGATTCAGAATTATTACTTGGCATGAAGTTTTTGAAAATACAGAACACTGAGAGGAAAAAGTTCAAATTTTTTCATCCGAATTCATTGCAACAATTAGGTATTTTCAAAGATCTCTTATTTATTTTTCCTTTATATTTTCAAGAAAATATTTTGAAGAGCAATATTATTTATAATGTGCTTTATAATAA
>CALBHK010000041.1 GCA_937894565.1 uncultured Chlamydiae bacterium | reverse complement strand
TACCCCAAATTTTTTAGCGTATTGAACGTTTCGTTTTCAATTTTCCATCTAGCTCTTCCTCCCACAGCTATTTTTAATGCGTTTTCTTTTGATATTAAGATGTTTGTAACCCAAGAAAAATTCAATTCTTTCCTTTTAGAATCGGTCACTCTATATTCGAGAATATTAACTTTCACGTCCTGATTAGACTTGTTGAGAGATGCATGATTGAGATATCTGAATTGATGATGGTATCCATCTTCAGTCTTTATTTCATAATAGGTGGTCTCAGCACTCGCATCCAATTGTTCAAATAAAAACTGATGATCACCCGGTTTTGCACCCAGAATGTATTTTAAACCAAACTTCTCAATCATACGAATATGCGGTGCATTTGAACTTAAGCCGTCCTCTACAAGGATTGCTTTTAGGTGAGGGTGCTCTCTGCGGAAATTTTCCAAAAAACGTTTGCAAGCATTTCTTTCGCAGTCATTCTTTGCATTGCCATCCCGATTCATAATAAGCTCCGGACAAAGTGGAATAACATTTTTTTTATCAGGATGAACAACGCAGACACCAAACATCTGATGATAATAGGTTTTTGTGCCATTCTGATGCTCTTTAACGCAACAATGAGGACAACAAATCTCATTGGATGAAAATTGGCCTGTACCATCACCGGATAGAAGCACACAACCGTCCATATATTCAAATTCTTCAAGTCCTTTGCTTCTTTGAAATTCAGCAAATACTTTCTTGAAAGCAGGTCGGAGGAGATCAGGATCCACCTGATCCAGGCGCTCCCTTAGATAGGTGTCAGAAGGAGGGGCATTGACATGATAAAGATCGCGTAAATTTTGCGCTATGACCGGATCTGAACGTTTTCTGTCAAAATCTAGTAACGATGGGCACTTTAAACCGAACACAGCCAGTCCTGACATGAGATGATCTAAAAGAGGTATAACGGTTGTTCTAGAAAAATTGCGAGTATCGCGGATTTTGGAGAATTGTTTATGAATAATGTTTAGCAGTCCTGGTACACTGACATGCTTTCTAAATGCTGATTTCACTTTATGAGCCTTTAAACGATTAGTAATTCAGCTCAAAGTTTACGAAAATAAATATTTTTCTTCCTCTAAAAAATGCTCAGCGGGAACCGCTGGAGCATAGATCCCTATCTCATAAACAAACATAAACGTTCCAACTAACAAACTAAAACAAGCAATAGAGAGAACAACTATAGAAAAAGTAAGCCAAATAGTCCCCGGATTTTTATAAGCACAATAGTAATAAAGGCCTAAAAAAGTTAAAGAAAGAAGTGACGAGCTAAATTGAGTTAAGAAATTCCAGGTATTCCGATCTAAAAAAAACGTTAAAAAAGAAAATAAGAGCCCGAGTGATGTAAGAAAAACGGGAATCTGTATGGTCAATAAGAGCCACACTCTTCTTATGTGTCCCTCAGCCTTACTGCATACTATTTCATGTTCTTCCATATTTCGCTCCAATTTTCAAATTCAGTACAAACATACTCCTTAAGACTAAAAAAAGGAAGAAAAAACAAGAGGAGGCTGTTGCACTTTTGTTTTATTTTTCATAACATACTTGAGTATGAAAAAAAATATTTTAAATAACTACAAAAGAGCTGCTGCTCTCTATATAGGCAATCTCATCGACCACTATGATGGCGCCTTATTTGCCTTTTTATCCCCTATTTTTGCTACGCAATTTTTCCCTGAAACAGACTATCTTACAGCTCTGATTCTTACCTATGCTATGCTGCCGCTTGGTGTGATCTCCAAAGTAGCAGGAGCTTTTTATTATGGGGCAATGGGCGATAAAAAGGGTCCTACACACGCTCTGTGCTATACTTTATTTGGCATTTCCTGTCTCTCTATTTGTATGGCCGCTCTCCCCACCTATCAAACAATCGGCGCTTACGCTCCCTTAATGCTTCTTCTTCTACGTCTTGCATATAATTTTTTTTCTGCTGCCGAATCAACTGGGGGGGCAATCTCTTTTATCAACTTAAGTGAAAAAGAAGAAGAGAAAGATATGCTTAGCTCGTTATTTAACACCTCCACTATTGGGGGCATTTTAGCAGCTTCTTTCTTAATTTCGCTTTTTTATTATCTAAACATCCTAGAATCTACCTGGCGCACTCTTTATCTTTTAGGGGGAGTCGCAGGTTTAATCGGCTATTTTTTAAGAAAAGAAAAGAGAACTTTTCCAACAAATTGTTTAAACACATCCATTTCAAAAAAACCTTTTTGCTTGAAAGAAATTTGGGCTTCCAGAGATGTTTTAGCAGCTATGACGCTAGCTTCTGCATTTTCTTATGCTTGTTATGCCATGGCATTTATACTCATGAATACCCTCATTCCCTTGGTAACGCCCTATACCCATTCGGAGGCGGCTCTTACAAACACCTCTCTTCTGGTGCTCGATTTTATTCTTTTGCCCTTATTTGGCTATCTGGCAACCAAAATAGGACGCACTCGTATGATGATGGGAGCTATTGGAGCGGCTATTTTTTCTGGACTCATCTTGTTTCCTATGATTTCTCAGGCAACGCTTTTTTTCATTATCACAATCCGTCTTATTATAGTGGGCATAGGAGTGGCTTTTTCTTCTACTTACCACTCTTGGGCCCTCTCCGTTGCTCCTCCCTCTTACTCCTATTCTGCTATGGCTACAACTTATGCTCTGGGATCCAGGCTTCTAGGAAGCTCTACACCCGCTTTATCCCTCTATCTTTTTAAGGAAACAGGTTCTCTTTTAGCGATCAGTGGATACTGGCTACTCCTGGCACTTGCTACAGGCTATCTGATGCACCGTCAAAAACCAATTCTTCAATTACGTTCTGTATAAGAAGTGTTATTTTAATTGTTATAAAAACAACATGTTTATACAATAAGCTAACACTCTAATATCATTATGGAGGATATTAATGGAATTAATAAGTCATAATCAATTTTCATCAAAAAATATATAAAACGTAAGAGAGACTAAAGTAGTAGAAAATTTATGCGAAGTGATCGCTGAACAAATAGCCAACACACTTTTAAAAAATCAGAAAAAACTAAGTCAAGAACCACCTGAATTTAATACTATAAATAAAAAAATCGCTGCTTATTCAAAAAAATTAGAAGAAAAGTTTCACACTATCGTATTTGAACCCCAAAAAAGGGAGGGATTGACACCGAATTCTAATAAGAACCTACGCTCTCTTATTCATAATTTTTTTCTTCGAAAAGTTTTAGATTTTTCCATCCAGCAAACACGGTATTTATTGCAAACTAATGATTGTAAATTTCTACCTGCCATATCTATTATTTTGAACGAAGCAATCCTTCAAAACGCTTGTGATTTTACTTTGCCCACAACATCAGTAGAACTTTCTAAACAATGCAAGAAAAATACCCAATTAAATAATATTCATTATGAAAAAATTCAGTGGCAGAAGTGCTCTACAATTAGTCATTACACCAAAAAAGTATTAGACCTCTTGCGTAATTAAGTTTTTATTTCAAAATTGTGAATTCCGGCAATC
>CALBHK010000040.1 GCA_937894565.1 uncultured Chlamydiae bacterium | reverse complement strand
CTATCGAGCAAAGCGAGGAGCCTATCACTCAAAACAGCATGCTTTTACAGCAAGTCCAGCGGACGACAATCGCCCTCAAATCGCATCTAAGCTCGATTTTGACCGAAATAGGCAATTTATCACCCCAAGCCATAAAAGAGACGACAGCGAGCTACAAGGCGCAAATAGACGCATTGTCGACTCAGCTAGCGAGTATAGATATTACGGAAATATCAAAAGTGAAATCGAGCATAGATTCGTTTTCAGTCTCACTTCAAGACTTCCAAGCGACCATAAACCGCCAGTTACAGGGCATAAAGATCGACCAAACGAGTCTAGAGAAGTCTATTCAAAGCCAAGTACAGCAAGTCATAGCGAGCCAAAGCAAACAAATCAACAGTCAGTTCCAGAGCCTTTTGACGGAAAAATTGAACAACCAGAGAGCTTTTCACGGACTACTGGGGATAGTGATATTTACAGTGTTGATGCTTTTAATCAGTTTTTATTTCGCCTTTCAAGCACGAACCAACCTAAAAACAATCGAAGCTCAAAAGCAAATGATTCAACAGAACGCACAAACGATCACAAGCCAAATCAACTATTTGAACAGTCTACGGAGATAAGGCATGCAGACCGAAATCGACCATTATTTGACAGAGCAAAACAGCTTATTGATGCAACAAAACAACTTGTTAGCGGAGCAAAACAAAGCTTTGACTCAACAAGTCGATTCATTAAAGACCATCTTGACCGGCTACAGCGAAGTAGAGCAGGAATTACAGGACAAAATCAGCATTTTGCAATCGGAGAAACAGGCACAACAAGCCTTGATCTCGGCACTCAAAATCGAGCTATCCAAAATCGAGCAGGGCAGCTTTTCGGAGCAGTTACAGCAAACATTTCAGGAAAACTTGAAGACCCAATTACAAACGCAATTAGCGAGAGCATTGAATCAACTGGATTTAAACATCGCTGTCAGCGACTTGGTGAAGGTCGAGTTAAAACCGATTCAAATGACCATTGGCACACAGCAGACAGACATCGAGAAGGCACTCTCGAAAATCTTGCAATTGAAAGTACCAACCAACTTTTACGAAGATTTGGAGATGCAAAGCGAGCAGATCAATACGCTTGGGGAAACTGTAGAAAGATTAATAGCGTTAATCAACAACTTGAACGACTAGAAACCGCAGTAGCGGAAATTCGACTCAAGCCAAAACCGGCTACGAATTTCAGTTACTTGCGAAGTGACGGTTATTACCCCGATTACGTTGGTTATCACAAAGAACTATGCAACAAACAACAGGAAGCCTATAACAACAAAAAACCACTACAGTTAATTGATTATATACAGAAAAAATCTAAAAATTTAGAAACGTACATTAGCCGTGCACGTTCAAATATCCACGAATGGGAATACGATAAATTTGAGAAAATAATCAAAAACGACAATCAAATGCTGAAATATCTGCAATGTGAGAAGATTTTAGAGCCTCAAAATGACCATTTAAAACAGCAAAGAGAATCATATCAAGCGTGTTTAAAGAGTTTTGAGAGCATCAATAGTCATATTCACGAGATCAAAAACCCATCCCCTAAACGCAATATTTCTCAACAGATCTATGAACAAGATCACAAGCCACAGCCAAACAATGATTTAGATTTTTAGTAAATATCAACAATGATTTACTGAACAAATATCTATCATCTCTTGCCCGACTTTGAAAAATGGCTAAAGCCATATTTCAAAGCATCGAGCTAAGATAGGTTAAGCACCTAAACGCATTAATTTTTCTTGAATCGCATCACTGACAAAGGAGTTAAGAGAATTACTTGATGCTAAAACAGCTTTACGGTGCATTTCAGGGCTAATACGCACATTAAACGTGCCTTTAAATGGCTGATCAGGGTTTTTACCTAGTTCAGTACAAGATTCTAAATAGCCATCTACAGATTCTTTAAAAGCTTGCTCAAGTGCTTTTAATGTTTCTGCTTCATAGGTGATGAGATCACGGATAAACGCAAGTTTTCCAAACAATTCGCCTGTTTCGAGATCAGGTTCAATCGTACCAAGATAGCCTTTGTATTTTAAGTAGCTCATAAAAATCTCTCCTGCTTGAGTGCCTGTTTCACAGCTTTCAATGCTCCACCTTTGATTTCATTTTCAGGATGTGGCCTGTGCAGTAAAATCATGTGTTCAGTTTTTGCATTAAAAAAACGGACACGAGAGCCTGCCATTTCAAACTTTTCATAGCCGAGCTGATTCAGTAAAACGACTAAATCCTTATACGGAAATGTATTTTTTGCATTTCCGAATCTTTCTAGTAACTTTTCCGTTTTACCCATACTTTAACCCTACCATTACTGCAACTAAGTATAGTTACTTTTAAATAAAAATTGCAACTATCCATAGTTGCAATTTCGTATAAGAGATTTTATGTTAAATAATAATTTTTTTAAATAAATTAAGTGTATTAAGTACAAAAATTACCCGATGCTTAGAAAGCGGAATTGGGCTTTTCTATAAAATACTTAACAGTAGTACATTCTTTTTTTGTAAGCTATATCAACTTGATATACTGTTGGATGAATTTAATGGCAATTTATGCTTTATGGAATAATAAAGGTGGGGTTGGAAAAAGTTATTTAACATTCCAGTTAGCTGCCGAATATGCTAAACAACACCCTAATAAAAAAGTTTTAGTTGTTGATTTGTGTCCTCAGGCTAATTCATCTTCTATGCTTTTAGGTGGAATCGAGAATGGTGAGCTAGCTTTAGATCAAATTCATTCTGCTCAACCAAGGAATACTATTTCTGGATATATTGAAGATCGTATAAGCAGTCCTTATAGACCTACCAATACTGGTTCAAACTATCTACTTCAAGTTTCTCAATTTAATAATAAGATTCCTAGTAAT
>CALBHK010000039.1 GCA_937894565.1 uncultured Chlamydiae bacterium | reverse complement strand
AAGACAAGAGATGTTTAACTTAGAAGAGAAAAATAAATTAAAACCACTGCCTGTATAAATAAGTGCGTTAGATAGTATACATAAATCTTGACTTTGGATTGTTTTATGAAATCATCGTCGCATGAGAAAAACAGACGCAAGACAACTTGATCACCAGACTTTAGAAGATATGAGAATTCGAGCTGTGAAATCAGTTCAGAATGGCAAGAGTCCAGAGGACGTTGCCGTCATGTTTGATGTGCACCGAACTGCCGTTTACAAGTGGCTGGCTTTGTACCGCGATGGCGGCTGGAGTGCTTTAAAATCTAAACCCACTCCGGGAGCAAAACCAAAAATCGATGGAAAGAAAATGGAATGGGTTTTTGATACCGTGACACAGAAGAATCCACAACAATTGAAATTTGAATTTGCGCTATGGACTCGGGAAATGATTCAGAAACTAATTAAGGATAAATTTGAAATTAAATTGAGTTTGAAGGCTGTCGGGAGGCTTCTAGGGCAACTGGGCCTGACTTGTCAAAAACCACTTTATAAAGCAATTCAAAAAGATGAATCCCTTGTTAAAAAGTGGCTTAAGAAAATATATCCAGAAATTAAAATGCGCGCCAGCCAAGAGAAAGCGGACATTTATTTTGGCGACGCCGCCCATATTAGGTCAGATCATCATGCCGGAAAAACTTGGGGAGTTAAGGGGGAAACCCCGATTGTCATGACATCTGGGGCGAGGTTTTCATTTTCTTTGATATCGGCAGTATCATCGCGTGGTTTAATGAGATTTATGGTGACCGAAGGTGGTGTAAACTCAGAAGTTTTTATTCAATTTTTGAAGCGACTTGTTGCAGGCGCGAAAAGAAAAATATTTTTGATTGTGGATAATGGTCCGTCACATATTTCAAAAAAAACCAAGGCTTTTGTTGCCAGCATAAGTGAGAAACTGGAGCTATTTTATTTACCACCGTACTCGCCGGATCTGAATCCCGACGAGCTCGTTTGGAATCATCTAAAAACGAATACTGTTGGTCGTTCAACAGTTACTGACAAAGCCAACTTTAAAAAGCAAGTGACTCGATCAATGAAGTCACTTCAAAAAAACAAAAATAAAGTTCGTTCATTTTTTCAAAAACCAAACCTGAAATACGCGGCTTAATGTATACTATCCAACGCACTTATTAATATGGATTGATGGCTTTAAAAAATGATGGAAAACTAGACCTTCAGAAAAGCTCAGGATCATTTGTGTTAAGCAAGACTTCTGACAACGAGGTCAATCTTTCTGTAAATAAAAATTGGTACTTATTCGTTAATGATATGCCATCTACAGTTGAAATACGTCGTCCAGAAAAAAATGTGGACTTGATTGAAAATTTTCAAAAAGACACATGGGTCAATTTAGTTTCTGGCAGTTCATTGATGAGAGCAGCAACACTGAAAGGTCTTACTGATAGTGGCGCTAAAACTTGGCAGCGAAGTCTTGATAAAGTTTTTAGCCTCTATCCATCAAAAAGATTTTTAAAATCCAGGGGTGCTAAAGTAATTCAAAAATTAGCTGTCTCATTA
>CALBHK010000038.1 GCA_937894565.1 uncultured Chlamydiae bacterium | reverse complement strand
TTTATGATTTCAGATCCCTTTATTAATGATTTAAAAAATAAAAATATTTTAGATAACGAAGCTAGTTTAATTAAAAATAAAATTATCCCTCCTTTCCCATTGAAGGTGGCTCCCAGCATCGAATTTACCAACTTCATTTCGCATGAGCAGCCTTTTTATAGCCGCGATCTGCAAGAAATGGATAAAAAGATCTCTATAATAGAGCTGCACAAACATGCCAGCCGTCCTAAAGAAGATCTTTTTTTGGTGGGAAGCAATATT
This sequence comes from uncultured Chlamydiae bacterium, assembly GCA_937894565.1. GTDB lineage: Bacteria > Chlamydiota > Chlamydiia > Chlamydiales > CALBHK01 > CALBHK01. The sequence continues at coordinate 794 of CALBHK010000038.1, read as the reverse complement.
TTGTTTGCTTTGGGTTATCAAGCAGTCATCAACCTGCTTTCTCAAGTGAAAGTAGGAAAAAAAAAGACTCTTTATGCCCTTCTGGGCTCACCTCTTGATTTTATTAAATGGCGCTGCTCTAAAGAGGGGAATGATTTTGATTTTCGTGTGGAAAAAAAAGAGCTCTCTAAATTTTCTGATTTAAACCGATTCGATACTTTTTTTGAGAAAAAATTGAATGTGGATCGGAAGTGGTTTAAAAATCATTTTTATTGCTCACGTTTTAAGAAAGATGACCCTAAAGAAAAGGAGCAGTGGTGTCTTCAGAGCTTTTATTATGGCAAAGATAAAAAACAAGTGGAATGGGTGCAAAAGTTCTCTGGCAAACGCAGCTTTATTTTTTTTGAGTCAGCCCTAAAGTTAAAAATTTTAAATGGAGGAAAAGAGGTTGAGCTTACAGCCCCAGCAAAGGTAGATCTCATTGCCTGTTTTCTGGACCATTTGTTTGGAGTTTTAAAAATTCCCAAGGAGGGGATTAGAGAAGCGAAAGATTTTGAAATGCTGATCTGCAGGCAATCCAATTTTATGCGCACCATGCGCCTTTTTGAAGAGAAAGAGTTACTTAAACTGGTGGAAAATCCCTACACGCTGATTGTTTTACTTAAAGATGCCTTCGATAAACATTCTGATGGATCGAAATCTGTTTTTCTGGCCCTGCTTTTAAACGCCTTAAGAGTGTATCGCATGGGCAGGATCGGCTCCGCCGGCAGGATAGGCAGGATAATTATACTTCATCCGACATTCCGCTCTTCACA
>CALBHK010000037.1 GCA_937894565.1 uncultured Chlamydiae bacterium | reverse complement strand
AATTTATTAATCTCAGCAATTGAAGTAAATGTTGTCTTACGCGTGAGCCAATTAAAATATCTTTGAACGAGCTTTACTGAACCTTCCACTAAAGACTTATCTTTCGGCGAGTACACTCTGGCTGGTGCAACTGTTACGCCGTAATGTTTTGTGAATCGATTGTACTCTTCATTTAAATCAGGATCATATTTATTAGCTTTAATCACTGCTGTTTTTGTGTTGTCAGGGCAAACGACTTCTGTGACCCCATTGTAGAATTCAAACATATTTTCATGCGCTGATAAAAAATCAATTTCTTTCATCGATGAATAAGATTTTGCAAAAATAAGTTGTGAGTACCCAAGTGCACTTACAAAAATATAAGACTTATGTATTTTACCATCACGTGGGTCGATCCATTCTGGCGTAAGACCTGCCCAGTCAACTTCAACACGCTCGCCGGGGTTAAACTGTCGGTGTGTGTAGTCTTTAATTTTTATTTGTGGAAACTTTTTATATAAATAGCGTGTAAAATTAGAATACGATGTTAGGTGTTTTGCTGATTCTTCCCAGATCAGCGACAGCGGATGTTTAAGTCCAATGTCTTGAATGACTTCGTCCCAGTGAACTTGCTCCATCCAATCAGGCAACTTTTTTTGCTCTGCAAACTCAAACAAGCCTTTGCGAATTTCTGAAATTTTTGATCTGCGTTTGCCAACTGCTTTTGCGATTTGACGGTCGGTTAGACCCTGTTTAATTTTTTGTTTGATATCTTCATACTGCGCCATACTTAGTCCCAACTGTGCCTCCTTATTGCTCAATAAGAAGGGTTACATGTTGTTTCTAAAGTGGCTCCCATTTATGCAATAGGGTGGCTCCCAAATCTGCAATTCACTGGCTCCCGTTTATGCAAACACCTGGATCCCGTTCATGCAATCAAGTGGATCCCACTTTTGCAACTAGGTGGCTCCCGTTTCATGCAATTATCCACCTGTAAACTCTTTAAAATCGCTTTGGCCACAACTCTATCTTTTATAACGGCAATCTGCTCAAGCCTTCCTCCGCAATGAGGACAAACCGTAACGTCGATTTTAAACGTTCGCTTCAGCATTTCTGACCACAACATTCGAGCTCGAAGGGCTTTCGTTTTAACATCCGGTGCTGCGGACTCACAAGTCGCAGCAGCCTTAGGCGTCTTCGGAACAATTCGCGATCTGTCCTTAAAATTTGGAGCAAACACACCATGATATCTAACTAAGTTCATCTTCGCTGGCGGTATCAAAGCCACAAGACGTGCAATAAAATCCAAATACGAAAAACTCACATGCGTCATCCCATCACGCCACGGAGTCTTCATTTTATAAATCAATAGATTTGGAAATGATTCACTCAAACGCTCTGTAGCAATTGGTCCTCTGGACATATAGCGAATCAGCTTTTCTAGTTTTTCACGGTCCTTACCGCTAACCCAAACTCTGGCATTTAAACTAAACCCGCCTACATTTGCCGAATACGGATCATTGTCTTCGGGGTCCACTTCAAGTTTTTTTATTCCAAATCGCCTGAGCCCTTGACCGGCTCTTTCACCAAAGCCTGCTTTGTGCCCGATTGAAATAGCTGCCACATCATTTAACAAGTTCTCATCAAACCCACCCTGTCCTTGGTCATCGATCCCAAGTTTTTGAACTAAAATCGCAACTTTGTTTTGGATCTTTGTGGCGAGCAACACGAGCTCTTCCCGAGTAGGCTCTGAAAGCCTTAAAAATTTATAGTCTCCATTTTCTGTTTTATAAAAGACCCCGTCTGCAAACAACGTATGAAAATGCACATTTAAATTCAAAGCTGAGCCAAATCTTTGGATAAAAGTCACGGATCCTGGACGCGCCACTTTGATCCCATAAAGCTTGGCCTGCTTTTTTTGATACGAGCTTATTGTTTGAATAAATACAGCTAAAATTTTATTTGTAAGCTTCGGATTATGTGCCATCTGATAACGCAGCTGATACGGAAACGATAAAACCCATTGGCGCATCACCACTTCTGGCAAGACCTGATCCACCAAGTGTGCTGCCTCGTCGTTCATGCGCCGAGCACAACAGCTCGGACAAAATCCTCTTTTCTTACAAGAAAAAGCTACGATCCCGGACTCGCGGCACTGATAACAATAGGTTCTTACAAATCCAAATTCAGCAATTCCGCAGCGAAGATATTTATTGAATTCATCTTTGATAAAGATCGGAATGTTCCTGCCGACTCTTTCTTGCTCCCGCAAAAATAGAGGCCAGTACGTTTCAACTGTTCGGTAGAGGAGCCCTTGCTCCGGACGGCGGCGGAGATATTTTGCTTGAGATTCAATTTTATTAACTGCCGCCATGATCTCTGACCATGACTGCAATTTTTAAACTCTATTAAAAAATATCCTGATCCAGAACGCCGCCATCTTTTTTGAAAGACTCACTCGGCCTTGGAATATCCGGCGCAAATTCAAGCTTCGCTTTTAACGACTGATTCTCGGCCATAATCTCAGCCTGTTTTTTTCTTGAAGCATGTATTTCCGCTTCAAGCTTTTCTTTGCTCTGGTTGATGATCTGATTCAAATTATCTTCTTTAGTTTTTAACTGATCTCGCTTTGCTTTAGTTCGCTCATTAACCAAACCGTCTACAATTGCATTCACTGTTTCTTCATCATGCCGTGCTAAAAACCAATAAACTAGCGGAGCTCCTAAAAACATCCCAACTAAAAAGATCCAGCCAACTTCTAGCCGATCATACACCACACCCATTTTAGCCTTCGCACGAAGGCTCTCAAACGGTGCATCGGTGTACATACGCACGCGCCATTCATGGTGCCAATCATTTAACTCCGGCCAATCAACCACCACCTGATTTGTTAATTTGCCTTTCGCATCTAAAACTTTAGCTCGGTCTAAATTCTGAAAAAACACGAGCCCCACTAAACATAGCATGACCGCATAAACAGTCACCACGGCTTTTGAGCTGGATAAACTGCTAACGCCATCTCCTGGAGCTCCTACCATCCTTAAAATGGTACCAACTACCAAAGACACCAAAATAAACGGAGCCAAATAAAACATTAAAAACGGAAAAACCAAATAAGCTCCATAAATCAGCCCAGAAACCACTGCAACAGCTGCGGCACCTACCAAAACAAAATTTTCAAAATGCTCATTTTTACTATTGCTCATTCTATCCTCTCCTAAACCTTCTCTGGCATTCCGCGCGGCCAAAGCTTTGATAAAAAATGACTGTATGACTCAACTAAAAATCCATCCGTACTACCGGCAACCTCCTTCAGATCACCATAGATCCGGTCCGTAAATCCTACCCAAATCACCCGGTGGATGAGTGGCCTTGATCCAACCATCACTGACCGGAGTCCCGATAATTTTTCTTCATACCGACTTTTTTTACGAGGCGTCGTTTCGATTTCAAAGGCGACTCGCTCACCTTTTGATGTGATAAAGATTCCATCTGGCACAAGTTCACTCGGTAACTCATTCCATGAAAAATCACTTTCAAACCCTTGAGCGCGTAACTTTCGCTCTGGAAGCCAGCGAATGATTTTACCCGTCCGCTCAATAGCGATCCGACAATCGTTAACCTTTGTGTCGTGTTCATAATTTCTAAAATCGATTTGAGAAATAACCTTAAGATCTGCCAAATGTGGCTTTTTCGATCTTAAAACTTGTACAGCTAAACCAGTTACCAGGTACAAACTCTTTGATTCAGAGTAAACTTTTTCAGATTTTAAAAATCCATGGCGCTTTAAAATTTGTAATCTCTGACGAGTTACAAACAATCCCTTTGGCAATGGGTCGGTTACCTTTTCTCGGACATCAAAAAACCGGAAATAAATTTGCTCTAAGGACGCAAACTTCTGCTCCAAAATAAATCCAAAAATATCCAAATCCCGATCCGTTAATCGAAAATTCTTGAGCTTTACATTTGACCTAACTTTTAATTTACTGCCTGTTTTTTGATCTATTTCTAATTCCATATCTTCTCTCAATTTCCTTATTCATTTCTTTATTTACCCAAACCCACTACCAACTTTAATACCCCTATCTCCAAACCCACCCAACTCGTGACCACTTCATCTCGTAGGGAGGGAGTGGTCACGAGTTGGGTGGGTTTGGTCTAATCACCTAAACTATTGAAATCACTTGATCTATCTGTGTTAGTTTTCAACAAAAGTCCTCAATTAAAAGCAGGATATTTTTGAGGACTTTACCACAGAGGTTTTTCTAGCAGATGTTTCTGGATTTTAAAATACGAAGACTTTACAAAATGCTTTTTTAAATGGCATTTATGCTTATTTGGCGTCTAAAGGCTGCTGGCTGGTTTTTAATTTTTTGAATATCAAATCGATTATGCTTGCGCTGAAAAGTTTAACCTGGGGCATTTTAAGAGGTTTTATGGCGGTTTTGAAAAGATGTCTTGAGCTCTTTTGCAGATTTAATTTTCTAGGTTTAAAGATTTGAATTCTACGAACGCTACTTTTTCTAGCAATTCGTTGCTCGTCACAAAATTGCTGTGCTTGGCTTTGATGGATTCAATGAAACTTGGATTTGCTTGAATGTATTCTTTAAATCGAGCTGAAAGCTTTAACTCCGCTGATCTTTTCTCGTTCTCTTCGGCCTGGTTGATTCGGGCTAATTCCTGATCAAGCTCTTGCTGCAAAGTCTCTGAATACTTTTGGCTAATGTACTCCCGACCTGAACCCAATACCCCAAAAAGGATGTTAGCAAGATTTCCGGTCTTCCCGTTTTCAACATCAAACGATAACGCCGATAAACTTCGTTGAATGATCTCTAAAGTTGTTTTTTCTGCCGTGATCAAATTTTGAAGGTTCACCACAGAAACACCAAACCGGCGAAGGTTTTCTGGAATGATTAAAATCTCAGCTGCTGTATTAGTAGTTTCTTTATTATATAAATCATTACTACTACTATAAGGGAGCCTTGGCTCAGGTTGCGGCTCAGGTTGCGGCTCAACTTTGGCTCTAGTTTGACTTATGTTTGGCTCAACTTTGGCTCTAGTTTTGATAGATAACAGATCTGAATATACCCCTTGTGGCAGAGCATATTTAGTCCAACCACCCCGGCCATCTTTAAACTCAGCCCTAAGAAGGTAACCCTTTTGTTCTAAACGCTGAACTGCCTTCCTTGCCGCCGCCACCGTGGTTCTTAAGCTGGCTGCTAAATTTGAAATTGTAATAGGTCCAGAAATTTTACTTCCAAAATGCAAACAAGAATCGAATACGAAAATGAGAGCATCTCTTTGAAGACCAACAAGCGACTCAAATGAGCCATTTGGCTCAACTTTGGCTTCACTTTGACTCAACTTTGACTCAAGACGTGGCTCAGGTTGCGGCTTAACTTTTGGCTCAGGTTTAGATTTTATGAAGCGAGATGGCTCAACTTTGGCTCTAGTTTGACTTATGTTTGGCTCATGAAATGGCTCAACTTTGGCTTCGCTTTGGCTCAACTTTGGCTCAAGATTTAAATCAGTTTTTAGTATACTCTTGGCGATTATATTTAAAGGCTGAGGCTCTTCTTCATCAAAAAACGCAAAATCATCAACTGAAACTTTAGACTTTTTAGCCATTTAAGATCTCCAAAACTTTAGACGTCAGCATTTCATACTGGGCCGAAGCTCTTGTGTTGAGATCGTAAATGGTCTGTTTTTTAATCGCGGCTCGCTTTACACCGGAGTCTAATCCGATAGGGTCAAAAACATTAACCTTTCCGGCGTATCTCGTTTTTATAAATTCAAGCGCTGACTTATCATTTGTTGATCTTTGGTCCATCCGGGTAGGCAGTATTCCAAGAATACTTGGAACTTTATCATAAAATTCTTTGAGAGTTTCTCGGTTGCTAAGTACGGCCTCAATTGTTGGAACGCTAAACGCTGATAAGTCGGTTGGAATTATAATTGAATCAACAAAAGTAAGAACATTCAGGTTCATTAGACCCATTGCCGGTGAAGTATCGACAATTATGTAGTCGTATTTATCTTCTAAGCCTGATTTTTTAAAACGTAGAGCCATAAGTTCATCTTGTTTTGGCTTGCCTGCGATCTCTCTTTCTAAAGAAGCCAATCGTTTTGAAGTTAAAAAGAGATCGATTTCTCCACCATCGGTTTTTATTTGATGGAATCCCTCTTCAGGATTCTTACCATCGATAAGAAAATCAGCGAAATCTGCCTTATCTTTTAGTCGCAATTGAAAATAACTTCTAACAGACCCTTGAGGATCAGCATCAACCAAAAGAACCTTAGCCTCAGGATTTTTATTTTTAATTCCGGCTGCTATATTTACAGCAGAAGAAGTCTTTGCTACGCCACCTTTAAAAGAAACAATTCCAATCTTTTTACAGCCCATTTAAAACCCCAATCTTAGGTTGTTTAAATGGTATCTCGATGTTTTTTTTAAAGTCCAGACATTAGATTTTTTGCCGTATGCATCGCGTTGTTTTGGGATGCACAATTCCTAACTTGCTCTAATAAGCGCCTTAGGAAGCTGTTTTGCGCGTTGGTGTACTTTTGAAATATCAACCGAGTGTTGGAGGTTCAGCCAAAACTCAGCACTCATAGAAAATGCGGCCGCAAATTTAACCGCTAGCTCTGGCGTAATAGCAGTATGGCCATTGATAATACGATTTATAGTCTTAGTATCAACCTTAATATGGTTTGCAAACGCTTTCTGAGTAAGATTCAACGGACGCAAAAACTCTTCATTTAACATTTCACCAGGAGTCACAGGATTTTTAAAAATTCGTTTATTCATAAAACTTCCTCATTTCGTTAGTGGTAATCAACAACATCTACTTCTAGGGGACCTTGATCAGGCTGGGACCATTTAAAAATCACTCGCCACTGATCATTTACACGGATGCTATGATAACCTAAAAGATCATCCTTTAAGGCTTCTAGCTGATTACCTGGAGGAGCCTTTAAATCCGAAAGCTTGTGAGCAGCGTCAAGAGCAAACAACTTTCTTCTTACTATTTTACTAACATTCGCCCAACCAACGCCGCGCGGGACCTTGTCATTCAAAAAGAAATTTTCCAACTCTTTATTCGCAAACGCTCGGATCATCTAAACTCCAACTTTATATTACCATAATGTGGTATACCATGCAATGGTAATAATATTGGTTAGAAAATTCAACGTAATTTGCTAATTTTCTTAGATAATCTGAGGCGGTCACATTTATAAACACCGATAAAGCGTCCCTTTGGAGATTCCCAGGGTCTTACAAATCTCAGCCACAGGGATGCTTTTTTCATTGTGGAGTGTCTTGGCAAGCTGGATCTTTGAATCATCCATAAGCCGCGGCCTTCCGCCTTTACGGCCGCGAGTAGCGGCTGCTTTGAGCCCGGCGAGGGTTCTTTCCCGAATCAATTCCCGCTCAAATTCAGCCAGAGCTCCAAAAATATGTAAAAATAATTTCCCACTGGCGGTCTCAGTATCAATATTTTCTTGAATGGATTTTAACCCAATTCCAAGCTTTTCAAAATCAGCTACAAGCTCCACTAAATGCTTTAGTGACCGAGCTAGCCGATCAAGCTTCCAAACCACCACAACGTCACCCGGGCGCAAATACCCAAGCATCTGATCAAGTCCTTCGCGACTTGATTTAGACCCGCTCACGGTATCTTGATAAATATTGCGATCTTCGCAGCCCACCTTTTTTAAAGCATCAATTTGTAGATTAAGACTTTGCTCTTGTGTTGAGATCCTAGCGTAACCGATAAACATAAAACTCCCGTGGTGATAACCAAAGAGTTTCAAAAAGGTCAGCCTACTGCAATTAGTAATTCGATTTCAAACAGAGGTTTTAAGACGGCTTTTGAAACTAAAAATTCCCTGTAACATAAAACTTTATGTTACAGGGAATTGATTTTTTAAAAGTTCCAGAAACGCTCGTTTTAGGGACTCGGTTTAGATTTTTTAATAACACTCATTGGAATTTCCGGGGGGGGGGTAAACTTCGTTCTGAAATGAAAATAAAAAGGTTCTACAAGATAATTTTTGTAGTTTTGTTATTATTTAGGTGTAGGTACATTTTCGATAACCGAAAAATTAGTGGCGCTGACCTGGCGCCCTATAGGCCCACGGATCGGAAACGGCCCGCTTCCACGTCAGTGTGATGTTACATCTTGTGCCCCTGTGGGTGCCACTAGCACATGCCAGGACTGCATTGCAAACAGAGCATGTGCAGATGCATACCCAGCTATCTGTACTTTTTAGCCTTGAGGCTGAGGGAGTCTAAGACAAATAAAAGGCCTTTTCGATCATGATCTAAAGTATCCCCGGCCGGCCCCAGGGGATTTTTTATGAATTCCACGAATCAACGGTTATGTTACGAGGCGGTCGCGACACCGCGGGCTCTGTTTAGGAATTTAAGGTTGGTACTCACGTCAGCTTGCTAGTTAGAACTTATCTAAAAAGATGATCAGGAGCCCAGACGCATTGCCCCTCGTCGTCACAAGCTAATTTATACATGTGCCTATTAGTATCATGGTCAAGAACTTGATATCGCTTGCCAAAAGTGAGGTTGACGTAACCGTCTTGATTGAAAACGACCCAATCTGGAATCATAAATTTGCCTCCAACGTGTGGGCTTTCATTTTAGCAAAAAAATAGTTGGAGCGCAATTTTCTGAAATTTATGTGGGTCATTTTGAGAAACAAAATCCTATTCAAAGTTATAAGCATTCTCCCGATGTAAAAATTAATTAGGTCGTAAATATCAAAAATAGAAAGAATAATTTTTAGAACAGTTACTCCCCTGTAGTCCAAACTAATCCACCAAGTAATACTTTCTAGGTTTTTTTGAATTCAGTATTTCCAGTAGAGTCTTGGCAACTTTTTTTGCAGTCGATTCAATTCTTTTCTTTGAATACTGTGTCTTGATTAAATCCCAAACTTGATTTATTTCAATAATATATGCTTTGCCAGATCGGAAGAGCGTCGTGTAGGGAAAGAGTGTCTTCGCCTGTGTAGATC
>CALBHK010000036.1 GCA_937894565.1 uncultured Chlamydiae bacterium | reverse complement strand
ATTATAGTTTGGCACCAATAACTAGTAATAACAAATTGTTTTTTTATCCAAATTTCAAAGCCTCGTACAAAGTGGTGGATGATTTGATGATTTTTTATTTAGGTGCCGATGGTAGTTTAAAACAGAATACATATATGGATTTTGTAAATGAAAATCCATTTCTTTCACCAACTTTATTAATTCAGCCCACAGATTCCAAGTACAATCTTTTTGCTGGATTAAAGGGGAAATTGGCGAATTCAGTTAGTTATAATGTTAGCGCGTCTTACTTGAATGAAGGGAACAAAGCCTTGTTCAAAGCAACATGTCTCAATCTACTAGAGATGATTTAAATAAAGTAATTTCTTTTAACTTAAAAGAAGATGGAGGGGTTCCGATTAGTAATTTAAGTAAAGAGTCACTATCCATCATAGATCAGTATTTAGATAAAGAATTCTCAAATAATCCTAAATTAGATGAAAACATTGAGTTAAAGCAGGTTCATGGAAAAATTACGTCAGCATTAGAGTGACGTATGATTTTTTCTTTTTTAAAAGAAAAGCCCAATAACTCTTGCAAGTTTTTGGGCTTTTCAATTAAATTCAGTGGGTACAGTTATTTGATGCTTAGAACCATCATTTAACGAAAGATCATAAGGTTTGACGACCGTTATGATTTCACCTTAAAGGCTAGTACCACTGTTTATTTTAAAGAAAAGAACCAGTTTGACAAGCCCCTAATTTGAAACTCTTCGTTAATTAGATTCTAAAAACATCAAATAAGCACCTAACGGTCGAGCTTTATCTACTTCTGTGCGCCCTTTTTTAAAGGAAGATATGCGGTGCATGTGGAGGGAATAAGTGTCACTGGTGCATCGTAGCGATAGTGAAGATCGAGAGATTGGAGCTAAACCGTTACAGGGGAATCCCACATAAGCGGAGCGTTAAGAGTAGTTGTATCGGTCGATTAAGTTGCATGTTGGAGCAATCCTCGCAGAGATACCGCCATACTTCGACAGGGAGCGCGTGGGGAGAGGTGCAGTACCTTTAGTCCTTGTCTGCCATGTATGTGAAGCATGGTGCGGATACGACCGATGCGTGGCTCCGTCAGCCCACTTACAGGTTAATCGGCAATACTTAAGGGATGTTGATTTTGAATCAGCGACCCTTAGGGAAAGTATTGCCGAAACTCTCTCAACGTTCACCATCAGCCCGAGCAAAGCGAAGGATGTGGGGACGGTGAGGAAGAGTTGAGCTCCTTTATTTTTACAAGATTCATGCCAATACTTTCTAGAGTTTATATACCGTTTCATTTGATTTAATTTTCATATAATAACTTTGTCCATTTTTAAATAAGCAAGGATACACAGCTACCCCTATTTCACTTCGTTCAATAGTGTTAAGCTGTGACCTTGATCAGGGGCTTCACCCCCGATACCCCCGAAAAGCTTTAAACAGAAAAATCAAAGATTTTCCAATTTAAAGCTTACAAAAGCCAAAGCAGGGTAGATTGAAATGTTAGGACAGGAACAACAAGAGAATAAGCAAGGTAAAGCAGTTCGAGAACGAACTTTTAAAGTCAGACTTTCAGAATCAGAATATCAATTGCTTGATTGCAATAATCCTTATGGTTCGATTGCAAAGTTACTTCGACAAGCAGCAGTAGAGAAAGCGACTAAAATTCATAATTCCAAAGCAGAAGATGACCAAAAAATTAAAGCAACAAAGGTTGTTGAATCTTCGTATAGCAAGACAGAGCGAGCGTTAATTTTAGAACTTGGTCGGATTGGTAATAATGTGAATCAGATTGCCAAAGCAGTAAATACAGATATTGCGGGTACTGGTGCTTTCGATAAAGTGAAACTACTTCATTTATTGATTTCAATTGATCAACAGCTTCGGGAGTTACGTCCAGATGATCGTTGATTTTTTTAGACATGGTTCAGGTTTATCAAAAGGTTGTCTTGATTATTTATTGGGTGAAGATCGAGAGCGTGAACATGCACAAGTGCTTATTGGTGATGTAGAGCTAACCGCACAATTGATTGATAGCAGTCCTTTTGCCAAAAAATATACTTCAGGTTGCTTGTCCTTTTATGAGCATGATTTATCTGACCAGGATAAACAGCAGATCATGCAAAATTTTGAGGAATGTTTATTCCCGGGACTAGATAAAGACCAATATCAAATTTTATGGGTACAGCACCAAGACAAAATTAATCAGGATACTGGGCAGACAAGGCTTGAGCTTAATTTTGTGATTCCGAATGTTGAGCTTTCGACAGGAAAACGCCTACAGCCATTCTATGCACCAGTCGATTTAAATCGAGTTGATCTATTTAAGCAGATTACTAATACCGAGCATTCATTGTATGACCCCGATGATCCTGAGCATCGACAGCTATTCTTAAATAAAAAGAATCTACCCAAAGATATTCAGGATTTTAAAGCGCAGTTACATCAACGTGTTTATCGAGCGGTTGCCAATGGTGAAGTTGCCGATCGGCAAGAATTGGTGCAATGGCTTGAATCGAATCAAATCAATATCACCCGACAAGTAAAAAACTCCATATCCATTGAAAACCCGTATGAGGGCGCAAAACGTCCAATCCGTTTAGAGGGCGAGATTTATGAGCAAGGCTTTAGAGCTACTGGCGAATATCGACAAGAAGTACAACAACGAATTGAAGAATACCGAGGAACAACTTCTGAGCGGTATCGAGCAAACGTCACAGACTATCAGAGACAGCTTGAACACAAGAACCAATATCACAGCGACCGCTATTCAACAGTCGGACGAGAAAGTAGCCCAGAGTATTCAAAACAGCGCCCAGACAGTCGAGAAACAGTTAAACCAGTATCAAGCCTTGCTGCAATCGAAATTGAGCCGTATAACGCAATTGAACGAGCAAATACAGAGCCAAGAACAGCAAGCCCAGAATCAAGCGGTACAGAAAAAACTTACCATTTTGAATATGGGACTGATTTCAGCAGCAGTTATTTTGCTTATAGCGATTTTCTCGCTTGGTCTCGTCAGCAAAAACAAGTACAGCGAAGTGAAGACACTCAATACCATGATCAACGAGAAACAAATGAGGGTCGATCATCTGAACAAATCAGGGGGCAGTCTGAATATCAGTACATGCAAGAATCTATCGAACAACAAGCAACGATTATGCGTACAGATCAATACGGACGCAGGGAGTTGGCAGAACGGCTACATGGTTCCAATGGGGTACTAAGTGATGACAGAATTAGAAACGCAATTATTGAGAATCATCGAAGAACAACAGCAACAATTACTGCAACAACAAGCGCAATTGCAGAAGCAACAGCAAGCTTTAGGCACAATGCAAACCAAGATTATCCAAGCCTTGTCAGCACAATCAAAGACAATCAAGAGCGATCAGCAAAGCTTACAGCAAGCACAGAAATCATTAGCGACAATACAGAAGCAATTTCACGAGCTAGACAAAAACACAGCGAGCTATATCAATCAGATCAATGGCAAAGTAACGGAAATGAGCCAAATCACTGCAAACAACGAGAACACACTGAAGAAAATATCAGCCATACAAGCCTCAGTGTCGTCAGAAGTCGAGCAGGCACAGCTGAACTTGCTCAAAACTTCTCAAATATTGAAACAAGTCTTAAAGATGTAGCTCAGCAGAAATTAGAACGGCACAGAGATGTTGCGCAACCTCGACCTAATAAAGATCGAGGGATGGATTTTCATCTTTAGAACTTGTTTATTTTGAGAATTATTGGTAATTAGTACAACCTGATACTATTTATCAAAAATTTTATTTAAAAATTCAAACCATGAGTGATTATTTTTTGAAAATAGAAGATTTATCTGTTTCCTACGAAAACAAAAGGGTTTTGAGTAATATCTATTTGAATATTGAGCAGGGGCATCGATATGCCCTAATCGGACCAAATGGCGCTGGAAAATCTACTATGATAAAGGCAATCCTTGGATTGATTCCAATC
>CALBHK010000035.1 GCA_937894565.1 uncultured Chlamydiae bacterium | reverse complement strand
ATCTTGGCTTGTAGATGAAGTTGAGGCCTTGTGATCTTTATCACAGGGAGTGACATTCCATTTAGCAGCCTGTAAGGATCCAGCTTCATTTTTCCCAAAAAGGTAAGGCGAGCCACTCCAAAATGTTTCTGTTACAAGGGTTGAGACTTTTCTTTTCACTAAGCGATCAATCAAAATTTGGTAAATTTTGTCATTAGAGATCAGTTCTTTAATTTCTGCAGGTGACATTGTAGCTAAGGACTTTCCTTCTTTTTCTTTTATTTCAAATTTAGTCCCCAAAGAAATAAATTCACTAACATTATCTGCTAATGGGGTTGGATTATTAGTCATTGTGAAATCCATGGATGTGTTATCTATGTAGCTTGGAAGTTTAAGGAGGCGTTCTCCAGGAACATTCAGAACTTTGAAGGCTAGGCCTTTTACATCAAGTGCCGAATCAGACTCGATCAGTCCTTTTCCATTAGAAAACCGAGCTATAGTGGAGTAGGTTTTACCTCTAACAAAAATCCCTTGAGATAAATTGTCGGGAAGATTTTTTTCGACGTTAAGATGACCCTGCAAGCAACCGTGAGATTTAGCATGAAAGGCTCTCAAAATATTTTTCCCTTGGGTTTTGTCGGCATGATGTCTTTGCATGCTACTGACTTCAGCCGTAAAATTAGCAATATCTTCTTCCTCATGGGGTTGGAGCGTTTCAAGTTCGGGTATGATCTCAATTTGTGAGTACAAGTCTACGCCTGCAAAAGAATTTGACAAAAGTAACAATCCAGGATACCGTTCCAAATGTTGTGGGATTAATTTCCCATTATTCAACTGAAACGGTCTTACAGGTTTAAATTTGAGCAGGTTTCATTCCAGGATAGAATCGATTTAAATTTGATAAGAAGGCAAATAGGTGTCTAAACGATCTCGATTTGAGCCGCTGACTGTCACCGTCAAAATAATAGACAGTGCGATTTTTTTTGATTTTTCGAACAAAGTTTTTTGTAATTAAAGCTCTGTTACGGCTTCTTTGTTTTGATTTTCCACTTAGGTGGCGAAGATGGCAAGGAGGCCTTTTTTATGTCTGGAACTCACATAGTAATTTCAAATAAAATTTCTCTTATTTTTGGTTCAGAAATTTCGCTGAAAGATTTTTCGTTTTCACAGCTGATTGTAGCAGTTAAAAATCTATTTGATACCGAGGGTGTTCCTGGGTTCGTAAAAGCACTTGTTATGTTGATTGAATCACTCTTGATAAAATCAGGTGTTGAGTGCCCACACTGCGGAAAAGACAAACACCATTTTCACTCTAAATCAGACCGGAAACTGAAGACCTCTATTGGTGAAGTGAACTTGGTGCTGACAAGGCTGTTGTGTTTGTCTTGCAAAAAAACATTTAATCCGATGGCGCAGTTGTTTGATTTGGATAAGTATTCTCGAAAGTCCCGGGAATTTGAAAAATTATCATTGGAAACAGTGACCAATCAAAGCTTTCGGCGATCTGCAAAGAACTTGAATGGCACTATGGGGTTTAGCACCGCACACTCAACCTTGCATCGCTGGTTTTGGGATACCGATTCTGTGAATATCAATCAGAAAAAGAGAGTTGATTTTTTAATAGCTGACGGCACTGGCTTTAAACGATCTAAAGATAACGAGTTTGAGACCAATAAAGGCAGCATCAAGGTACTGATTGGCTACAATAAAAACGGCGAAGTCATTCCGTTTGGCGCCTGGACAAGAGCTTCTTGGAAAGATATTGGAAAACTGATTAAAAACAAAAATCACCCATCAGATAAAATAAAGTTTAAACCAATCGCAGGTACATTAATTACTGACGGCGAAGAGGAAATTGTTCGTCAGCTTAAGAAGCTCGCGGAAAGCCACCAGCGATGCTTATTTCACATGACTCACGAACTGACACCGCTTCTGCGATACAAAGATATTGTCCAAAAAGACGAAGCAATAAAGATTTCAGAAGAACTTAACGAACTACTTTATCTAGATTTGCCTGAAGTCGATGCCGATCCATTGAAATCACTTGAAGATAAACTTAAAATTGAAATTAAGCTCAAGTCTATGAAAGAAGCTATCGATGATTTCATCAATGAACTTCACTCTCTTGGGTACTCGAAAGCAAAGGGGTTCGTTGAAAATGCAAAGTCACAGCTTTTTACCTACATTGATAACTGGTTAAAGACTGGGATTTCAAATCCAAAGGTTACTTCACTCGTTGAAAGAATGATGCGAGAAATTAAACGACGAATTAAAAGAATGGGATACAAGTGGTCAGATCAAGGTGCAGAAAAAATGACTCGATTAATATTACTTCAACTCAGCTCAACAAAACACTTCTGGGAAGCTCATTGGCAAGAAAAGATGGGTACCAATGCAAATATTAAATTATCATTTTTAGGAGTGACTGTTGAAAACTAGATTTTAAAATCCCAACACATTTGGAACGGTATCATCCTTTGTATTGGTCTTTGCAAAATCAATGCACAAGCCTGTGAACTTTAGACTTATAAAAGTCAGTTGTTTTCAATGGGTTATTTTTTTAAAAAAAGTGTTAAAAAATTTTATTTGACTAGCTTAAAGTCACTTTCCTTAAAAAGAGCTATATAGCTGCCCTCTCCGTAATAATCAGGGGTTGGGCACCTTGAAGTAAAATTGGTCAGTATTTATAGATAGATGGTTTAGATACCCGCATCTTTGAAGGATCTTTCTCATAAAGCTTGT
>CALBHK010000034.1 GCA_937894565.1 uncultured Chlamydiae bacterium | reverse complement strand
ATAGCGATTTGTCGCACTATCAAGCAGCTTTTTCCAGAGCTTGTTCCTCTAGCCGCAGCAGGCTTAAGTTTGGGGGAGTATTCTGCTTTAAGCGCTGCAAGCTCTATCTCTTTTAAAGAGGGCGTTGTTTTAGTGCAAAAGCGCGCCTTATTTATGCAAATGGCTTGTGAGCGGCATGCAGGCGGCATGGTGGTGATTATTGGCCTTCCTACGGAAGAAGTGGTACAGATGGTGCGAGAGATGTTTTTACCCCAGGATCTTTGGGTTGCCAATTTAAATTGTCCGGATCAAGTAGTGATTTCAGGGACGAAAAGAGGGCTTGAACTAGGTAAGCAAGAGGCCCTTAAACGCGGAGCCCGAAGAGTTGTTCCTTTAAATGTGCAAGGGGCATTTCATAGCGGTCTGATGCGTGATGCAGAGGCAGAGCTGAGCAAAGAGCTGGGTAATATCACGATTAATCAGGGAGATTTTCCCATCTATATGAATGTAACGGGGAAAGAGGCTAAAACAGTAGAGGAGATCACTTTTAATTTGACTCAGCAAATTTCACATCCTGTTTATTGGCAAAAATCGATCCAGGCAATGGATTGCGAGATGTTTATTGAAATGGGCCCGGGAAAAACATTGGCGGGAATTGGAAAAAAAATAGATAATCGAGCCGTCATCAGTGTAGAAGAAACCTCTCAATTAAAAGAAGTGGAAAAGGAGTGTTTGGGATGACATTAGAAAAAAAAGAGAGCTTTAAGAATGAGTTAGTGGTTGTGACCGGAGCTAGTGCTGGCATTGGAAGAGCAATTGCAGAGGCATTTGCAAGGCAAGGCGCAAAACTTGCCCTTATTGGAACATCTGCACAAAGAGGGGCAGAGGTTTTACAAAGTGTACAAGCTTTAGGAGGCGAGGGAGCTTTTTTTACTGTGGATGTTGCCGATACGCAAGCTGTTGAAAAAGTAGGAAATGAGATTCAAGAGACTTTAGGGGTTCCTTATGCACTCATTAACAATGCCGGAATTACAAAAGATCAACTGCTGATGCGCATGAGTGAAGAGGAGTGGGACCGCGTGATGGAAGTGAATGTGAAATCTTGTTTTAATTTTGCCCGTTTTTTTGTGCGGGCCATGATGAAAAATAAGAGAGGACGCATCATTAACATGAGCTCTGTGGTCGGTATAAACGGCAATGCAGGGCAGGTGAATTATGCGGCATCAAAAGCTGCTATCATAGGTTTTACTAAGGCTTTGGCCAAAGAGCTCTCTGGTAGGAATATTTTAGTTAACTGTGTGGCGCCTGGATTTATAGAGACGGCGATGACAGAGGGACTTGCCCAAGGAGTTAAAGAGAAGATTTTAACGACAATTCCTTTAGGGCGCATGGGAAGTGCTCAGGAAGTGGCAGAACTTGTTCTTTTTTTAGCCAGCTCCCATGCTACGTATATCACAGGACAAGTGATTGCAGTAGATGGCGGAATGGCGATGTGAATTTTTTGAAACAAATAACAAAGGTAGGATTTATGTCTATTGAAAATGAAGTTATTGATATTATTGTAGAGCAGTTAGGTGTTGACCGTAATGAAGTGAGCGCCGATAAGTCCATCGTGGAAGATTTGAAAGCTGATTCCTTGGATGTCACAGAGTTTATCATGACTTTGGAAGAAAAGTTTGGCTGTGAAATTCCTGAGAAAGATGCGGAAAAATTGCGCACTGTTGGTGATGTGATTGATTTTGTAAACTCACAAAAGCAATAGACTGCCAACTAAAGGAGCATTCTCTCCCAGCGAGCTGGGAGCGATTATGAAGCTTCGAGATGCTTGGGGGAGTATTTTTTTAGAAACTTCCTCCTCCAAATCTTTAAACCATTCGCTTTGATATGTAGGCAAAGAGCCTCCCAAAATAATTTTTTGGGGATTGAGAAGGTGGACGATGTTTACACATGCCTCTACAAGTGAGCTGCGCGCATGATGAAGAATGGTTAGAGCAATAGGATGGCCGTTTTTGGCCAGTGTAAAAACCTCTTCTGTACTTATAGCGTGGTGTAGACGCTCTTTAGCTTCTTTGGCAATTCC
Source organism: uncultured Chlamydiae bacterium (assembly GCA_937894565.1). GTDB lineage: Bacteria > Chlamydiota > Chlamydiia > Chlamydiales > CALBHK01 > CALBHK01. The sequence goes on along the minus strand of CALBHK010000034.1, from coordinate 1,339 downwards.
TCTGCCCCCCGCTAAATTTTCCAAATAATTGCCCTGAATAAGAAGATGGCCGATTTCACCGGCTGTTTGGCTTTCGCCTTGCAAGAGCTCTCCATTGGCGATGATGCCGCCTCCAATTCCTGTTCCAATCCAGATGCAGACAAGATTTTGCAAGTTTTTACCATTTCCAAGCTTCCATTCTGCCAGGGTGGCAGCCTGAGCATCATTGCGTACAGAAACGGGAATAAAAAAAGTCTCTTGTAGAGTTTCCTGAAGTGGGATATTAGACCAGTTAAGATTAGGTGCATAGCTAAGAGATCCATCAGGTCTCACTTGACCGGCAATGGAAATGCCCATGCGTACGGGTTTTAGAGAGTGCTTGACAAGGTAGGATTGGATAAGAGGGATAAGGTCTGGAAGGGCACGTAGAGGGGTTAAGTGTTTTTCTACATGAAAAAGGTGGTGAAGATCAGGGGGAAGGGCGCTCAAGCGTGTGTGCGTAGCGCCAATGTCGATAGCAAGAGAGAGGGGTTTTTTCATATTGAGTAGGGTAAGTTCATAAAAAACATATAACCTTTTACGATATTATGTTCAATTTTTTTACTTATTGTTGATCGTAAAGTTTGATTTGGTTAGACTGAAGCGGTCGGATAATGAAAAACCTTAAAAATCATAAGGGGTATGTAGAATGGAAAATAATAAAGACAACTGTTGTACTAAAAAAACTTGTTGCAAATGGGCAGAATTTTCGGGTATTGAAGCTGGATTTGCAGCTGCTGGATTTGGTTTAGGAGTAGTTGCTAAAATTGGAGTTGATTTTTTCGCGCTTAAAGTGGTGCCTACAATGGCTCAATTAGCAACAAAGAGCACTTTGATGTTACTGCCGATCTATCTTTTATCTGCCGGAACAGAAAAAGTTGCAAAATTGATTTTTGGAAGATTTGGCGAGTTAGAATACACACATTCAAAATTGACACTTTTAGGAAAAAGCGTTCTAGTGATGGGCGTAGCTGTGGGTTCAAGTTTGCTATTAGGCGTCTCTCCATTTGTGGGAGCAGTATTGGCAATTGTTGTGATTATGAAGTCTATCCTGACAAAACTAACTGCAGAGAAGCAGAAGGAGATGTTAGAAAGCATGAATGATAAAGATGTCTATACTGACAGAATCAAAATCCTGACGGAAGTTGTTGAAAAAGCAAATAATTAGCTGAAGTTGTAAACAACAACTAACATTGATTGCCCTGGAGGAAGTTATCTTCCTCCAGGCGACCGTATTCTCTGGCAGCCCTTCAGGCTGCGATATGTAACTCATTCATACCCAGGGCGTTGCCCTGGGCTGTTGCAATTATAGCCTTACAGG
>CALBHK010000033.1 GCA_937894565.1 uncultured Chlamydiae bacterium | reverse complement strand
ATTTTGAGTCAGAATTGTTTGCAGTGGGGGTTGAACATTCCCAAAAGGTGAAGGCAACCCCCAGCGCAAACGATTGTGGCTCAAAAGATTGTGCTTTTCTTCCGGATTCAACTGCCGTTTTTAGGTTTACCCTCTCTTGTCATCTATCTTGTTCATCCTGTAGAGTACAGGAAAAATAAAAACATGACATCTTGATGAGCGATAACGACTTTATTTCCAGTTTTTATAGCGAAGACCCTAAAAAAAAATCGGAAAAACCTCCCCCTTCGCCTCCTCACAAAAAAAAAATTGTACATGTAGAGGGCTCTGCAGAACTTCCCAGTAGAGCAGCTAAAGAACAAGAAAAAAAAGAAATTAAAAAAAAAGAAGAGCCGATTGATTTTGAAAAAGAATTTTCCCGCCTCTCTCTCTATCATGATGAGCTTCAAAAGGAATTAGAAGCTATTTATTCGGCTACAGGTCTCACCCATCAATCGATTCAATTTTTTTTAGATAACCCTAACAACTTTGAAAGCGAAGTCTATCATAAAGCGCAAATCCAGCGTCAAAAATTACGCCAAGAATTAATGAATACGCTCACGCCACAATCTCGAGAGGCTATTGAAAGGCGCGAAAAAAAACAGATGCAATCTCGTCGAAAGAAAAAAAATATCGGCACACGTCGCAAATGGATGACAATGGACTAGGGCTTGTCGTCAATTGCTGATAGTTCGCTTTTTGATGCTTTTTTCCAGAATTTTTAAGGAGATTTTTTAGCTTACTGTACCGAACGTAATTGAAGATTTGGAATTTTGACAAGAAGGTTGCTTAAAATTTTTTATCTGGAGCGAATGACCATTGCCTTTGGCAAGGCATGAGTGAAGATAAAAATTTTGATGCAGAGCCAACGCAGTCAAAAACCAATTCTTCAATCACGTTCGGTCTAACAAGTAAAACCTACAAAATATCCTTAAACCGACATTCCGCTCTTCACAGGTTGAAAAACGTAATCTTTTAATCCTCAGAGACATAAAAAATGCTCGGAATATTTACAAATATTCCTGCGCTTTTTTATCTCACTGATAATCAAAATATTACATTTTTCTAAGCAGTGAAGCGCGGAATGCTGGTTTTAAAGCAATTTTGGTAGGCAAATGTAGGTAGTGAATGGCAGCTTGCAGAAGTAACCAATAAAACAAAAAAGTTATTTATCAAACTTGACTATGCTATTACGTAACTATCCGCGGAGTTAGGGGTAGATAATACGTTAAAGGAACTGGATGGCTGGATCAGAAGAAAACTCCGAAAGATCATTTGGAAACAAATGAAGCTACCACGGAAAAGGGCAAAAGAGATGATAAAGCGAGGAGTAGCAGAAGATATGGCAAGGAAAACGGCGGGCAGTCATAAAGGTGCCTGGCGAAACGCCATGACGAAAGCAATGCACATAGCATTTCCGGTATTATTCTTTGAAGACATGGGACTTATATCATTATTTCAACAGAAGGAGAAATTTTCAGTAGTTTCTTGAACCGCCGTATACGGAACCGTACGTACGGTGGTGTGAGAGGACGGGAGCTAATCACTCCCTCCTACTCGATCGATTTGGTTTTTGTCTAAAGTTCAGCTCTTAAGCCGAACACTTCCTTAGTTCGGTTTATTTATTTGATAGGGTCTGGGAATTTTTTGGTTCATGTGAAGAATTGGGGCACACTCTCATTCAGGCTCTCCTGGTTAAC
>CALBHK010000032.1 GCA_937894565.1 uncultured Chlamydiae bacterium | reverse complement strand
TGCGCATATTCCACATCAAAATTAAAACTATCAGAAGAGGCTAGCGTGGATACCGGTTCTAAAGATTTTATATCTTTAACATTTACCTTGTGTATCTGCGGGGCTATTTGCTTAGATAGCTCTTTTACTTTTTGATCTGTTGCTTTAATGGCCTCTTGCACAGAAGAGGATTTTCCTTCTGGGTACAGATTCACAACAAATGAAGAGGCTCCCCCCGAAGAATCCGAAGACGTTGATAGAGAGGGGGAAAATTGAGGCTGATGAAACGCCACTTGCGGCACATAAAGAGGTTCTTGCATTTTTATAATTTCTTTTACAATCTGTTTTTCTTGAACAAGCTCTTTTTTCTGAGGAGCTGCCCATTGATTAAACACCTGTTTAAGTTGCTCTTGACGGTTTTTATTTTCTTCTTTTGAAACTTTTTCCTCTTCTTTAGAAAAAACTTCATAAAAAGCGCGAGGCGTAGCAGGCGGCTGCACAGGAAGATCTTGTATTGCATAAATAAAGAGAGCGTTTAAAAAAAGCGCACAAGCAATAGAAAATAACGAATAGATATCTAAACGCATCAAAACCCCATTATCTAAATTCTGATCGTGATTCTGCTTGATTTAGGAGATAAAAACAAATTCTAATTTAATTTCTTTACACTAACCAGATAGAAAAAAACAGAATAGGGTAAGCATATATAGGGTTAAATGCATAGGTTCATAAAAAAAGAAGAAGGACAGGATGGGCAGGATCGGCTCCGCCGGCAGGATAGGCAGGATAAAAACATTGGTAGGAAAATAAAATTTTACCCTTTTTTATTTTCGGGAAAAAGAAGATGTAATAACCTTATGAAGTATAATTATCCTGCTTATCCTGCCGCCCAAAGGTCGATCCTGCCCATCCTGTTCCTTCTTCTTTTCTTCTCTATCCGTGAGTTAGCTTGGGTGTGTATGCCTGTCTATCCTGTTATTCTTCTTTTTTTCCTGTCTATGATAAAATGTTATAAACTGTTTTGATTTTTTACACGCTCTACATGCTCAATGATGTAATCTGTTAAAAATTCTCTATCTTGCAACAGAGCATTAAAAATTTTTTCTGCCCTCTTTTCTTTACGCGCTTGCTCTGCGCGCTCCTGAGCCATACGGCTTTCTAAAAGAGCCAAATACCCATCAATAAGCAGCAAATAAGACTGAAATAAATTCTCATTCTCTACAGTTACGCGCCTTTCTTCATGATACTCTTTTGAAGGAATATCATCTTCTCTAAGAAAATCTTCTTTTTTATTCAAAAGCCACTCATAAGCCACTCTATCTTCTTTCTTCAAAAGAAAAAGATCTATAGCCGACTCTAAATGATTGGGTTCGTGCAAAAAAATCTTACAGCTTGCAATTTCTTCTAACTCTTCCAAAGAAGATTCCATACGCGCATGTAGAAGCCTTTCTTTCTCAGCTTGCTTTTGGGGATCTACTATTTCTTGAGGTTCTTTTAAAACTTCTAAAGCATTAAGAGCCTCACTTTGTAAATAAACACCATATTCTTTTTGAGCCGCTGAACCTCTCTCTAAACACACAACAAGGCGCTGCAAAACAGAAGAAAAATCTTGGGTTCGCAAATCATTCTTTGCCAAAAGAAGGCTTAAATCAATGGCCTGCGCAGAATAAGGCTCGCCTATACGCGCCATATAGCCTTGCGCTTCTTCTAACTTTCCTATTTTAAAAGCCAGTTGGGAGAGCAAAATCAGAGCTTGTTTTGCCCTCTTATCTTCTTTTTTTAAAAACT
>CALBHK010000031.1 GCA_937894565.1 uncultured Chlamydiae bacterium | reverse complement strand
TGCATGCATATTTTTTGCTATAGCAACTATGTTTATCGCGATAAAAATTAGTTGATCTGATGATAAGTCGCATCTCAAAAAGAAATTTGTTACAATTCTGCATAGGTGTAAAACATCATTACTTTAATTTAATTAGGAAGTCAATAAATTTATTTATGTCTCTTTATTTTTTTCGAAAAACGATTCTCATATTCTTTTTTTGACATGATATTCTACGTTGCCTATATTGACGCTTGAGCTAAGATTTAAGGTTAAGCATGACTGACAAAGAAAGTGAGGGTACTAGTTGGGATCAGGCTGAGAGGTCTCTTGAGTGCACAGAATGCCGCAAGGCGATTGCTGTGCGTTATACTGAAGTGATGGGAAATGTGCTCACTCATACCGTGATGTGTGCCGATTGCCCTCAGTTAGAGCGTCGTTTGCATGGCATTCGCCCTATCACTGCCTCAACAGAGTCGACAGTAGCGGCGGGTCTTTGCTGTGGGGGATGCGATACGACTTTAGAAGATTTACGCCGCATCCACACTGTTGGCTGCAGTAACTGTTATGATGTTTTTCAGGAGGAGATTGTCTTAGAGCTCATTCATTCTAAACATTTAAATCCACGTATAGCCACGATTAAAAAAACAGCACCTATTCACATTGGAAGACAACCGGGAGAGATGTTGGAAATTAACCCGTCTGTTCGCCTTTCGGCGCTTAATGAAGCATTAAATGAAACGTTGCGGAGAGAGGATTACGAACAAGCTGCCTGGCTAAGAGATCAAATTAAAGATATTACAGAGACTCAAAATGACAAAAAAACTTGAACCCCCTCCTAAGTTACTCAACATCAATAGTCCATGGAAAAAAAACGAAAATCCTATCTGGCTGGCCTCTACGCTTTGTCTTTCGCGTAATATTGAAAAATTCAACTTTCCTTCCAAACTATCGAGCGATAAGAGAAATCAGATTATTTCTTTAGTGAGCAAAGAGATTGTAGGATTTGAGAGTGTTGTCGATCCTGTGCTATTTAGATCGGAAGAGATGACTCCTTTTGAAAAAGAGTATCTTTATGAACACTTTTTAACGACAAGAAGTTTTCAGGAAGCGCATCATGGAGAGGGCTTTGTAGTCGATAAGTCGGGTCAATTTTTGACTGCGATTAATGTGCAGGACCATCTTCTGTTTCTGATGACAGACACCTCGGGAGAGTTAGAACGCACGTTGAATTATTTAAATAAGATCGAATCGGAAATTGGAAAAAATATCCACTATGCTTTTTCTCCCAAATTTGGCTTTTTAACAGCCAATATTAATGATGTGGGTAGTGGATTTTCCATCTATACTTATCTTCAGGTGCCAGCTTTAATTCATACGCGTTCAATTGAGGAATTTTTAATTAAAAATAGCGATGATTCCATCTCTGTGACAGGCTTGCAGGGACGTCCTAATGAGATCATTGGAGATTTAATTGTCGTGCACAATAATTATACGTTGGGAATGACAGAAGAGACGATCCTCTCGCATGTGCGTACCTTTACAATTAAATTACTGGTGCGCGAGAAGGGATTGCGTTCCGAGATTAAAAAAAATGGCGATCCCAAAATGAAAGATAAGGTAAGCCGAGCATTTGGATTGTTAAGGCATTCTTATCAAATTGATGCGATCGAAGCCCTTGATGCCATTAGTTTAGTGAAATTGGGAGTGGATATTGAGTGGATTAAAGGGCTCAGTGTAGCAACTTTAAATTTATTGATGTTTGATATTAGGCGTGTGCATTTGCAATTTCAGTTTGCAGAAGAGTTTCCCAAAGAAGAGTTAACGCACAAACGTTCTGAGTTTATTCATGAAGCGCTCAAAGAGGCCGAGCTCTTGATTTAGAAACAAGATAAAAAAAAGAACAAAGAATGACAGGATGGGCAGGATCGCCTCCCCAAATGCTTTGGGGGGCGGCAGGATAGGC
>CALBHK010000030.1 GCA_937894565.1 uncultured Chlamydiae bacterium | reverse complement strand
GGACAAATCAAAAAAGATATGTGCCGGCAACACATAAACCTTAAAACAAGGATCAAAACATGGGCATGTTTAATAAAGACAAACCAGAACAAAAACAAACAGAGAATAGAGATCAACTTCAAAAAAATCTCAAACAGAACGAAAACAAAGGCAAACAACAAGAAAATCTAAACAAGAAGAAAAAATAGTCGTCTTGTGTAAGTTCTCAAAGCTCAAACTTGTTTGAGTCTTTGAGAACTTATTTTTTTGGATTTTTTATCCTGTTCGTGGCATTCTATTATTGATGAAAGCCATTCTTAGCAATCAAATTGAAGTTCTCTACACGCATTTAAAGCAACGCTTATTTGCCAGCGGCAATCCCTTTAAAAGACGTCTTGTTGCCGTTCCTTCTAAAATTTTAGAGAGTTATCTTATGCAATGTCTGGCGCAAGATCCAGATATTGGGATTGCTATGGGCATAGAATTTTGTTCGCATCAGGAAGCGATTCATCGTCTCTCCAAGACAGAGCATATTCCCACTTCCTTAGAGCTGGCATTTGGAGTTGAGCAGGCCCTAGAAGAGTTGATGCCAGAGCCTGTCTCTACTTATTTAGGAGTGAAAGATTCTGTGCGTTATTTTAGACGCAGAGCGCGCTTGAGCAAAGAGCTAGCTGGCCATTTTCAAACATATGGGCTTTATGGGGATGAGATCTGGAAGCAAAAAAAAGATGATTGGCAGCATGCGCTCTGGAAACAGATCAACGCAGATCCTTTTTATCGGGGGGTTAACCAGTATGAAAATTTAAATATTCGATTGGAAAAAGAGACAGAAGTTCATTTTTTTGCCTTAAGTTATTTAGCCCCCCTGCATCATCAATTTTTAATGGAAGTAGGAAAAAGTGTTCCTGTTACTTATTATGTGATTTCTCCCTCTTGTCATTTTTGGAGCGATCTTTTAACCGATAAGCAATCATCTCGTCATGAAGAGGAAATTTTTGAGCGTCATCGCTTGCTTGGTAACTTAGGGAGTTTGGGAAGGAAATTTGCCCGGCAGTTGGAAGAATCCTCCATAGAGTGTGTAGGTGATTATGTCATGGCCCCGATTGTTGAGGATATAGAAACCGCTCCTGATGAGGTGCGATTTTTGAAAAAAGAAAAAAACACGTTATTAGATCATCTGCAAGCAGATTTATTGTTGGCGCAAGAAAGAGGATATACAAAAGAGATAGGAGAAGATCGTTCTATTTCTGTATTAGTTGCAAATGATGCTTTTCGCGAAGTAGAAATCGTGCATGATAAAATTCTTCAATTGATAGATGAAGAGGGGATTTCTCTAACTGATGTGGTGGTGATGGCTCCCGATATCTCTTTGTATAGTTGTGCAATAGAATCTGTTTTTGGCAAAACTGTTTTCGGTATAGATTATCAAATTTATGATCATGCCAAAAATCCTCTTTTAAATTGCTTACAGCGTCTTTTTAAAGTGACTGAAGGGTTTTGGAATGCTTCTGGGGATGCTTATAGTATCATCCATCTGCTTAGCCATCCATGGGTGAGCAAGCGTGCAGGTTTTGATGAAGAAGATTTGAATCAAATTAAAAAGTGGTTAAAAGGCGATGACTGGAAGCATGAATTGGGCATTTTATGCGACTCTCTTTTAGAAGAGAGCAGCATTTCGATGACGCAAGCTGATTTGTTGGGACGTTTAGAACTTTATTTGCGTTCTTTAGAAGAGAGCGCCCGCTTAATTCAGGAAAATGCACTCCAAACCCTATCAGAATGGGCTCTTTTTATTGAACAGTGGGTGCGCTCTTTCATTGATCTTCAGGAAGAAGAGGATTTGTTTACATTTACTCAAATGCTTTGTAGACAGAAAATAAATACCCTTTTCCCCTATCTTACCATTAAAGAGCGGTTAATAGAGTATTTGGAAAAAAGAAAGAGCGTGCAAGAAGGCCCTCTTCATGCGGTGCGTTTTTGCTCTCTGCTCCCCATGCGCGCCCTGCCTGCTAAAGTGATGGTGCTTATGGGGATGTCACAAGATCAATTTCCTAAAAAAATAGTAAACCGTCCTTTAGATCTTTTAGAAGGAACTCCTTATGCAGCTCCTTCTGCTCATGAATATGATCGCTATTTATTTTTAGAGGCCATTTTATCGGCTAGAGAGAAGTTGATATTTACTTTAAGTGTGCATGAAGAAACAGGTTTTGCCTTGCCTTTAATTGAGCTGCTAAGCCAATTAGATGCTTCCTACTCTATAGATGGAGATAAAATAAGTAACAAAATTGTCTTTAACCACCCAAGTCAGGCTAGTGATTCCTTTTATTTTACAAAAAATTGCCCTCACCCCTCTTATTCAGAACGTTATTATAGGATAGCTAAGGGAAGAGAGAAAAAAGAGATCGCTTTTTATGATCTATTTGCAGGTAAGAGGAAAGAGGTCCAAGAAGAGGAAGAGATCGAGCTAACGCTTCAGGATTTAGTGCGCGTTTGCAAAGATCCCTTGCAGGTTTTCATGAAAGAGGCATTGGGAGTGGTATTTAAGAAAAAACCAAGCTTGTCAATTGAAGAGAGATTGACCCTTTCAGCGTTAGATCTTCACGCTTTTAAACAGCAACGCTCTAAAATATCGGCGCAAGAGGCGATGCGCTTGGTGGCGAAGCAAGGAAAAATTTCCTCGGGGATGTTTAAAGAGTTAGCGCAAGAAAAAGTGCGTGCAGCATTTCAGGAATACCAAGAGCTCTTAAGCGAATGGGGGATAGAGCCTCATCGGCTTGAAAGCTTGCATTTAGGAACAAGTCAAATTCTACCTATTAGAATAGGGAACGCAGAGATTACAGGAGAAATAGAGGGAGTGTCGGGCAATCGGTTATTGATTGATCGCAAAGATGATACGCGTTCTATCATGAGCTCCTGGCCTTTGATCCTTGTTTTTTCATTTATTAAAAAAGCTTGCTTGCAGCAAGCTGAAATTGTTTTTTTAAAGAGTGGCAAGAGTTATTTTCCTGATGTTGAAAAAATAGACGAAGCACTTGAAAAGTTAGTCAATTATGCACTTAGAGCACGTCATCAAATGGTCCCCCTGCTTCCTGAATGGATGGAAGCTTTCGAAAAAGGGGAGCAAGAAATGAGCAAAAAAATCAAGCAGGTAGCGTTGGGAGGAGATTATTTTTATAATCAAACGGCTATCTGGGCCTCTTGTAGCCGTCATCTTCCTTCTATTACGCAGGAACAGGCAAATCAGTGGGGAGAGTATTCTCAAGAGGTTTTTGGCGGATTTGAGTTATTAAGGAAAGGAAAAATAGATGCATAAAACATTTGATGTCTTGAACAAAGAACAGTTGATTTTCCCGCATTGTTTAATTGAAGCATCAGCTGGCACAGGAAAGACGTTCACGATCTCTCATCTTGTGGTGCGTTTTTTAATTGAATTTCATATTCCTATCGAAAAAATTTTACTTGTCACATTCACTCGCGCTTCTGCAAGAGAGTTGAAAATGCGTGTACGGCAAGTCATTGAAGAGCAGCTTTCTCTTTTAAAAAGAGACGATCCCTGCCTTGCAGGCTATGTCTGCAGTATAGAAAAAAAAGAAGCGATGAAAGAATTAGAGCGCGCTTTGATCTATTTTGACCAGGCTGCTGTGCATACGATTCATGGCTGTTGCGAGCGGATGCTCAGTAAAGCGCCCTTGGGAGAATTAGAAGTGCGCTTGGAAGGAAAGATAAGCGCTGCTGAAATCACAAACTTGATCTACAAATATTTGAAAGAAGGCATAGATAAGAGCAAAAAGTATTCTTTAGAAGAGATTAAATTATTAGTAGAAGAAGAGGGTTTGGATGCCCTGGTTGTGAAATTAGAAAAAATTTTAAACGGAAGTTTAAAAGTACTGCCTTCTCTGAACAAAGAGGAGTGTAGTTCTAATCTATTGGCCCATTTAGCTCTGGATTGCCAGGAGATTATGGAGAAATACTTGGAAGAAGAGGAAAAATACCGCTATGACGATCTGCTTCAATTAGCTCTAAAAGGCTGTGAAAATGCGCAGTGGGTAGCCTGTATGCGCTCTTCTTATGCAGCTGTTGTGATTGATGAATTTCAAGATACTGATGCTTTGCAATGGGAGATTTTCCGCCATCTCTTTCTTTATGAGGGTGGTATTTTTTATTTGGTAGGCGATCCTAAACAATCTATTTATGCTTTCCGCCGAGCAGATATTTATACTTATTTAGAAGCTGCAGAGGCTGTTGGAAAAAAAGCTACTTTACGATGTAATTTTAGGTCAGATCCTCCTTTAGTATGTGCTCTTAATGATTTTTTTTCTCAGGCAGAGTCTCTTTTTCCTCTGCCAAAAAAAGAAAAGGCCTTGGAATATGAGAGTGTTCTATGGAAGGGAGAGCTCAAAGAAGATGCAATGGATGCAATGGATGTTTTAATTGTGGAAGCTAAAAAAGGGCGTTCTAGAAGATGGCCCTCTATAGAATTGCAAGAGAGCTATTTTTTGCCCTTCATTGCAAAAAAAATAATAGAGGCTAAAAAGCAAGAGGGTGTGCCCTGGAAAGAGTGGGCTATTTTGGTTAGAGATAAGAATCAGGCAAAGTTAACTGCTGCTTTTTTGCAGCGCTGCGGCATAGCCTTCCAAATGCAAAAAAAGGAGAATTTAGCCGATTCCAGAGCCCTTGAGGCGATGAAAGAGATTTTAGAAGCACTTCATCATATCAGGGATAAGGGGGTGCGCCACCGCTTTTTATTGGGGGCTTGTTTGCACTTAGATTTAGAAGAGCTCTTTGCAGCCGACCAAGAGCTTATTTTAGAGAATCTTTATCGCCTTAAGCGCACCTTGCAGCAAGAAGGAATGTATGCTTGTTTTCTTGAGTTGATGGAAGCTAACTGGGGGGAGCAGAGCACTCTTGAAAAAATTTTAGAAAGAGAAGATGCACCTGTTTTTTTAAGAGATTTAGAGAAAATTGTACAGATTTTGGTGCAAGAAGAGGGTGATATTGAGGCTTTATTGTTAGTTTTACAGCGTTTTGAAGTGATGCGCTCTGCAGGGGATGAGCGTTTAGAGATCCCGATGGAAGATAGTAATGCTGTGCGCATTTTAACCATTCACACAAGCAAGGGGCTGGAATTTTCAAGAGTTTTTGCTTTAGGGATTATAAACCGCACGCAAGTGCAAGATGATTTAGTTATTTCTGGAAATTATTTAGTACCCTCCACTTCTCCTGATTTTGATGGAGAAGGCTATGCAAAGGAGATAGAAGCTGAAAAATTTAGACAGCTTTATGTTGCTTTAACACGCGCTAAGCATAAGCTCTACCTTCCCATACTGCTTCAAACAGATTATAAACCTCCTAAAGAGGGAACACAATCTCCTATGGAGCTTTTTTTAGAAGCAGCTTTAAAGAAAGAGGCAAGGAATATAGAGAAAGTGAAAGAGCTTTTCTCCTCTTGCCGTTATACAGCAATTTCTCAAGAAGAGAGTGTAGTCGAGCCATTTATTGAAGAAAAAAAAGAAGAGATCTTACCTCCAAAAGTTGTGGAGCTCAGAGTTGTTAAGAGTTTTGTCTCTTCTTTTACATCATTGACGCGAGGAGTAGGAAGTGCTCAAAAAGAAATTGCTGCGCCTATTGATTTTTCTTGCGAAGAGAAAAGTATTCACAATCTGCCTGCAGGGATTGAAACAGGGCTGCTTTTTCACCGTTTAATGGAAAAATTGTGCTTTGAGAAGAGTGCAGATCGTGCTTATCTTTCTTCTTATGTTAAAAATGAGATCGAAGGATCTGCTTTTGAGCCATGGGCAGATGTTCTTGTTTTACTGATTGAAAAGCTCTTAAAGATGGAATTTTTAGAAGGTGAGGGGCGTTTTTGCGATATAGATCCTCAGTGCATGTTACGAGAGATCTCCTTTTTCTATCAGGCACAAGAAGATCAGTTTATTAAAGGTATCGCCGATCTGCTTTTTCTTTATCAGGACAAATATTATCTATTGGATTGGAAGACAAATTGGTTGCAAGAATACTCGCAAGAGTCTTTGCAGTGTGCGATGGAAGAGCATCATTATTTTTTTCAGGCTGATTTATATAAGCAAGCCTTGCAGCGTTATTTGAAATTGGTGGATGCAAGGCCTTTTGAGCAGATTTTTGGGGGAGTATATTACCTTTTTATCAGAGGGCTTGAAAAAGGGGTATACCGTGTTTGAGCCCATTGATCAGTTAGTGGCAGCAAGAAATGGCGCTAAAAGCGAAGAAGAGAAGCTAGCTCTTGCTTATCTCTCTTTAATCACGCGTTTAGGCCATTTTTGCCTCTTTTGTGGCGAGACCGTGATTCCCGATCCGCTTTTGATTTTAGGAGAAGATCTTTCTTCTGTCATTATGAAAGGATTCTCTACTTTAAAAGATTATCAAGGCATCGTGCACGAAGAGGGTTATTGGTATTTTCAACGCAGATACAAGGAAGAAAAAACGATTATAGAGCATTATCAAAGGCTTCTTTCGTCCATTCCTTCTATTCAAGCAGATTTAAGAGAGGTGGTGCAAAAAGATGAAGAGTTGCTTGAAGAACAAAAAGAGGCCATTATTGAGGCTGGCAGGCAGGCTGTGACTTTAATTACAGGAGGGCCTGGAACGGGGAAGAGTTTTACTGCGGCAAAATTGATCCATTACTTGACGTTAGTGCATCCGCAGATACGGATTGCAATAGCTGCTCCTACAGGTAAAGCTGCCGCCAATTTTTCTATGGATCTTGTTAAGCCTAAGACCATTCATCGCTTGCTGGATTATCGCTTAAGACAAGAGGATCCCACTTTATTACGTATTGATCTTATTATCATTGATGAGTCTTCTATGGTAGATTCGACCCTTTTTGCCCAGTTGCTTAAATCCATTGGAAGTGGAACGCGCCTTGTCTTATTAGGCGACCCTTACCAGTTGCCCCCAGTAGAGGGAGGGGCTGTGTTTCATGACTTGATTGAATGGCACAAGAAAGAGGGATGCGGTTTAACTTGCCTGACAAAATGCCGTAGAACGCAGCTTGCCTCTATTTTAGAATTATCCAATGCTGTAAAAGAAGGAGATTTTCAAACAGTCTTAAAGGCGGTTGGTCCTATGGACAATTTAATTGAAAAACTTAAAATTCCCCATCTTAACATTCAAATGCCTCCCGAAGAGCTATTAGCAGCGTTTGAAAAGAGGGTCATTTTAACTCCCTTACGCAAGGGAAGATTTGGAACGCAAGCATTAAATAAAGCCTGCCGCAGCCTTTATGGACATAGCGGTTGCATACCGATCATGATCATGCGTAATGATGAAGATTTAGGCTTAGCGAATGGGGATACGGCCGTATTGGTAAAAAGAGGAGATCATATTGAAAGGGGAGATTATGCCCTTTTTAGATCTAAAACAGGCATTCGAAAAATACCAGCTTTATTGCTGCCCCCCTTTGAAGATGCCTATTGTTTAAGCGTGCATAAGAGCCAGGGAAGCGAGTATGCCGAGGTGATTGCTGTTGTACCTGTTGGATCAGAGCGCTTTGGAAGAGAATTGCTTTATACGGCAATTACAAGAGCAAAGCAGAAAGTAGAGATCGTGGGGGATCTAAAAAGTGTAGAGCGTACGGTTCAAAATTCTTATCGGCGCTTTTCTCGTATTTACTGCTAAAACGTAAGCGTCAAATGAGGCCATCTTTTTTCTTCTATTACTCGGAGCAGAAATTATTTGACACTTATAGGCTTTAAAAGTATATTAAAGCCATATAAAAAATTTAGATGCTCGATTATTACATCCAGTCGTTATATGAATTAGAGACCAAAACACAGCACGATTTGCCCAGTTTGCTAAGGTTGCAGCTGAGTACCTTTTGGGCGTCCTCGTTTATGAATTTTCAATCCAGACTTTCCGGACGTAGAGTGTTTTTTAATCCAGTTATAGACAGACTGACGCCTTACCCTCAAATTAAAACTTAACGTTGTGCTAGCGTCGTTATGCGAATTCCGTACTACTGATGATGCTTTTGGTTTCATCGCGCCAATATTCGGCAGCATTGAGCATATCCTCCAATATCTGATCGAATTCGTTAAAATCGGGCACTTCGTCCAGATAAAAATGCAGGGTAAGATAATTTTCATCTTTAGTGATGCCCAAAACTCCCCAATCTGTTCCCGCTCCAAACAAGTTGGCTAAGAGCAGCCGTCTAAAAAATTGCTCGCGATTGTGTTTAGGCACTCTATAAAATTGACATTCAAACAAAAGTCCCGGATGCAGTTCTTTGATATTGACATCCAAACTCTCATCAACCGGGAAGTGATAGCTTCCCGGTTGATCTTGAAGGGCTAAAGAGCCCTCTAAGTGAAGATCTGTTGCAATGCGCTCCATAAACTTTTCAATCATAGCGTCTCCCATCAAATTTAAAGATTATCTATAGCTGCCAATACCTTGCCACCAGCTTCCGATTAAATCACGCATAGAGCTGATGTTACTATTGAGATCTTGTGTGATGCTGTTACGGTTCTCTTTAGCAAGGTCCAGGTTCATTCTTAAAGCACTTAGCCACTGATCAATACCGGCCATCAGGGCCTCTTGCTCTTTCTGTGCCATTCCAAATGCACCCTCTAATAATTGGTTAATCGCTTGGCTGACCTGACGATTCACATCGTTAACGGCAGCAAATTTGGTAGAATCCAGTCTTATTCTACCATCGATGCGCTCTTGCACGACGGGGTTTTTTGTGTCCAGATAGCCGTTAGGAGCGAATTTGTCATATTTTGCTTTGCTGTCATCTTTTAAAGAATTTAATGCTTTAAAGTCTTTTTCATCTAGTTTGGATTGAGCATGGTTTTCTTTATATTTTTCTGCGTTTTTCTGATCCCCCACCTGGTTAAGCTGAACCTGATTATTTTTTTGATCTAATGGAGTGGGCTCTACTGTTAGCCCATTTTCTTTTTGAAATTCTTTGATTTGTGAAAATCCAGGCTCTCTAGACGCGATATCCTGTTCTCTTTGTTGAAGTTCTTTGCCCACTTCTGCTTTTTTTGGGTTGGTATCACTCATATTCTTGTGAGTTTCTTTGTCTGCAATATATTGTTTTTTATCTTCCATCCATTTTCCTACACCACCTTCGGGTTCTTTCCCTGTTTTGGGATTGAATTTTAACTTTTCGGTATCTTGTCTGATTTCTTCTTCAGCTTTTTTATCTGATTTAGTGGTGGCAACAGCAACACCTACAGAAACAGCAGCAGAAGCAACGGAAACGGCAAATGCAGCAATGGCTTTGGCCAGCATCAACTGTCCTTCTGTGTTGAGGACTTTCACTTTTTCTGCTGTCATCTCCCAAAGGGCATTATTTGTTTCTACAGCTTTTAAGCCTTCAGCTAACTGCCCTCTTCTTTCTGTGACCATGATCTCCATCATCATGTTTAAGATATTGGCCAAAGCGTTTCTTTGGAGCCAGGGATTAGAAGAAAGTGCTTTACCGACCTCTTTGTTGGTTATTGGATCTGGGTTATCTCCATTCTTTCTTTCTATAGATCTTAACTGAGGTTGAGAAGGGGGGGTGGTAAGGGCAGTCTGATTACCAACAGAGACAGTGGTGTCTATGGTGGAGTGTTCTGTAAGAGTGGAAGTGCCACTGACAATCCCTGTAGAACTTGTTTGTGTAGTGACTGGAGTTGAAGTCCCGCTCAAGCCACCATTATTGTTAAAAAGTTGCATTAACGCATCCATGATTCCGCCATTACCAGTCCCCGTTGAAGGGCCGCTCATAGGTTGTGAAGTGTTGGATGGATCTGGAGCGATTGGGCCTCCGCTATCTATTGTTGTTCCCATATATTCTTCCTCCTTACGCAGCTGTGAGTTTTGATAACGTATCTCCAAGATTACTTAAGACGCCATCAAAGAATTTTCCAAGGTCCGTTGAAAATCTACGCATATCAGTCATGCTATCTGTTGCATCGGCTAATATTTTTTCTAATGATTGAATCATTTTTTTCAATTGTTCAATCTGGCCTTCTAATTCTTTAACTTCTTTGGCAAGTGCAGCTGTTTTCATATCAAATGCAGCACCGACAACGCTTGTTCCAGCTTCTACAACAGTTGCAACACCCTGTACTTTCATTAGAACTTTACTTATATCTGGTAGAGAACTGGTAGGAAGAGATTGAGTAATTTTGTTGGCAGCTTTAGCGGTTAACTCTCCCGCCTCTAATAGAGAGTCTGATAGACTTCTGATCCCTTCGGGACTTGTTAAATTTTTGAATTTTTCAGCAACAGACTTTGTGATCTCTCCGGCTTCTGCCAATTTATCAATTGTGCCAAGAGAGGCTTTAACCGTATCGTCTACAGCTTTATTTAGGTCATTCACGCTCGCTTTAATTGTAGCAACCGCTAAGGCGACGGTGAAAACAATGTTCAATGCCATTGCAATATATGCTTGTTTGATTTTGTCATTTGTTGTTATTTGAGCAAAAGATTCAAAAAGCCCAGAAGAAGTGACCAGTGTACTAATCATGGTTACTCCTATTTGCAAGGCGCTGAATTTGACAAGCTGGGTAGCAACTGTTGTGCTCAAGCTGGTTGCTATGTTAGAGGCGAATGCGCTGCCCATTGCGCTGGCAGCGCCACCTGATCTGCATACAACAGTGGCAATGATGACGATGGCAACCATAGCTAAAGCAACTAAAAATTTGACAGCAGCTTGAGTTGCTGGGTTCGCGCCCGAAGCTTCCACGCTTTTGGCTATCTCTGACATAAGCGCAGTAAACGCTTTTGTTAAAATTCCCGTTTCAGAAAGCACGGTTGTTAAAACAAATAAAATCACAGTGACAGCTACAACGATGGCAAGAGAAGCTCCTCCTGTAAAAGGAGTGAGCAGGGCTCCAATAATAGACATGATGGCGCTGGCTAAAATTGTGCCTAATTTTTCAAAAAACTTCACGATGGCGGGTTTGCTGAGCGCTTTCATCTGATCTGCAAGTTTTTTCATGCTAACTTTATGCTGTAGATCCGTGAGTTGATTTTTCTGTTGGGCAAGTTCTGCAGATTTTGAAGCTTCTTCCATCTCCATATTATTAAGAATTGTTTTTAATTCGGAAATAGCGCCTTCCAGATTACGCAGCCAGCTCGAGTGGGTAGATTTAATATCGGCACTCATTCCCGGATTTAAAGTTTGTAGAGCAAGATCCCCGTTGCGTTTAATCACATCTATTGTGTTTGTGATGCCTTTCACGATAGTACCGGCTTGCTCATTGCTTATGACCTGAGTAGGGTTGATGGTATTTGTTTGATTCAATGCTACTTCCTGAAAGAAGGTGGAAATGGAATTTTCAAGATCGGATGCGGTAGCAAGGCCCATGCTTATAACAGTGCCGGGGATTTCTCCATAAGATTCTCCTAAAACTTCTACCATGGCCTCGTTAATGGCACCAATCAGTTTAGGGTGGTTTCCAAGAACAGTTTGGAAAATACCTTGTTCTTTGAGTGTGGTGTCGATGATATTCAAGACGGCAGAGCGCGCTTGTTGATAAGCCTCTTCTTTAGAGGAACCTTCCTTCATGAACTGTTCTGCTTTTTTATCGATAGCGATATTAATTGATGGAAAGGTTTCTCCAAATGTTTTAACTCTGACGCCATCTAGGAGCAAAGTGAGTTCTTTGGCTAACTGAGGATTTTTTTGCATCTCTTGCATAATCATCTGTCCCATCGCTTTGCCTACCTGGGCAGAAAAATTAAAAGCATTGAGTTTGCCGCTATTTAAAGCTGTATTTAAACGATTGATCAGATCTTGTTTGTTAGCTCCTTTTGGCAAGAGTTTAGCTAGATCGTTAAATTCAGAAAATTCAGGCAGGGATTGTTGCAAAAGATTATTAAAATCCTCCTCGCTTAAACGTGTAGGGACATCGGGTCTTTGAGGAGTGGTTTCTAGGGGGGTAGATAGAACAGGGACTGTTGGGGCTTGAGATCCATTTAGATTGGGAAATAGATTGGCAAGGGTGAGTTGATCGCTTGTTAGAAGAGGGGATGTAGTTGTTTGCTCAGTTTGCGTTGTATTCAGATTAGCCATTAGAGAAGAGAGATCTGTTGGAATGCCACCATTAAAATTTAAGTTAGACATTTTTTCCTCCTTCTTTAAGGCTAGGACCCATCGCTTGATCATCGATGGGCGTCTTATCTGTGGGTTTTAATTTTTTGAGTGTTTCAATAATAATTTCACAGCGCTGTTTAAGAATGCTGTATTCGGGTTTGCTTCCAGCTTTTTCTACGGCGCAAAATAAAGCTGTGAGAGCAGAAATAGGATCATTAAGCTGCAAATAGCAATCAGAAGTATGATAATAGGGAACTGGGTTGTCCGGATCAAAAAGAGAAGCCTTTAAATACCAAGAAACTGCTGTATCAAAATCTTTCATCATATGAGCGCTTGCCCCAAGTCCAAAGGCATAGCGACCATCTGTTACATCTAATAAAACAAGAGTAGCAAAGACGCGTTTAGCCTCTTCGTATTTACCCTGATTATACATTTGATAGGCTTGCGAATACATCTTTTCTGCTGTCTGGTCTGTAATTCCAAGGGCATTTTTGGGCAGCATTCCCTTTTTAACATTTTCCATAATGGATTCCACTCCACTTTGGATCCCCTTTGAATGTTTCTCTCCTATCTTAGCAATGGCTTCTTGCATATATTGGTCTGGGTCTGGTTTCATCTTTAACCTCAAAGTATTTTTAAGCTCTCTCACTCATAACAGAGGTGATAATATCTTGCGAATGGATATCATTTATGGTACCTAAAAGCAAGATTACAAACGTGCAGACCTCTTCGCTCTCTTTTTTTAATGTGCCGAGATTAAGTTCTACTTCATTAAGCGCTGTATCAATTGCTTCGAAATAGCTTAAACTTTCCTCTTTTTGTAAAGAGAGGATAGCCTGCCGTAGAGCTATAGCGATATCAGTGGATCCCGTTTCGTTATTTTCGAAATTGCTCTTCATTTGATTAAGCCTTTCTAACAATAAAAGGCGCATGCCTCCAATTAAGGGATCAGCACCTTTAATTAATTCAGAACCCTCCCATCCGGCTATGATGGGAATATTCATAGCTAGAAAATCAATCCCTTCTACCAAATTAGAGGCAGCATCGGGATTGAGATGAGTCAAAGTGAACGCCTCCCGACCGATCGTGGGCAGCACATAAGATGTGGCGATCAGACAGGAGGCGAGTTTGTATGCAAAAGATTGCATACGTTCTTTTTCGCCTGTTAGCGCTTTTTTCCCCTCTTTAGCTATGAGGCGAGGGGCGCCTGATGCTTGCAACACTAGCGCTTGAAATAAAAAGAGAAGCAGATGGGCGAAATGAGTGCTATGTAAAGCATCCGTTGTATCAATGCCATTTATAGAACTTATCATTTTTTTTAAAATAGCTTGAATGCCTTTTCCTATCCCCCCTGTTGCCACGGGATTTGATAAATAGCAGTTCTCAATTAAATTGGGAGCAAGAAGCAGGTGGGCTTTAGGGCCTTTTGTAACGGCATGTGTAATGGCAGCAAGGGTGGTAACTGCATTCTCCATGATTTTAAGAGGGTGCTCATCTTGCTTAGAACTATAGCGCTCTTTTAAAAGTTCTAATCTTTTATTTAAAGCCATTAATTCGCTTAATCTATCATCGTTTTTAAGCACTTTATTGACTGTTTCTTTGAGTTCTTTAAGAAGAGATAAGTTGTGAGCTAAAGAACTTGAATGTTCAACATCTTGGCGAAGCGAGCCATAGAGCTTTTGCATAGAGTGGATTAGATTATCTGCAATCGATAGCCATTCCCAAAGGGCACTAAAAGGTCTAGCGCGTACTTTATTACAATTTTCAGGATAATCTTCAGGGCGCAGTTTTTCGCAGTAGGCTAGATGTGTTAAGGCTTTAGATAAAAAGCGTAAAAGTTGATCCAGTACAAGAAAGCGGTAATCCCTTTGATAAGGGGGCTTTTTATTCTCTTTTTTTAAATTAAAATTTAGATCGAGGGGAAGTTCTTCTGTGCATTCTTGATAAAATTTCTCCTCTAAAGCGGAGTTTTCTTTGGGATCTTCGCGCACAACAGCCACTAATACCTTTGAGGGGATTAACGGCTTTGTTGCAGGCGATTTATACTTCCAAGCCTGATCGCCTAGCTGAGTAAATGGAACTTCTAATGTGTTGGGCATGATTCCAAGCCCCTGCTTGGCCACATGCACGTGTGCACTTGTCTGCTGTTCGTGCACATCAGGTACTTGGGGCCTGCCAAGGCCAAATCTTCCTCCAACATCCGGGCTGCTACCCATATGATATCCTTAGGAAGTGTGTATGAATAAATTGAATGTTTGGGCATCGCGAAAGCTCTCGCGGTTGAACGATCGAAAACGAACCTGTATTATTAATACAGGAACGTTTTTGATCGATTCAACCCCGAGGCTTTGGCGAGCCCAAAAATTTAATTTATCCATACACACTTCCTTAATTTTATGCCGTTTTCTTTGAGCTTTCTGTCTGCTGTGGAATCGTAGGGTGAGGAGTCTCTTCGAGCTTGCCTCCGTTACTTAGCGATTCTAGGTTTAATCTGGCTCGCTCTTTGAGCGCGGCGTATTCTTTTTTTGATCCCATTCTTTGAATGGCTACTTGAAGAGATCTCATGGCTGTGGGAATTTCATTCAAATGTAAATAGCAATCAGAGGCGTGGTAGGCTGCCATTGGATCGTTAGTATCGACAATACAGCAAAGCGAGTAGGTGGTGGCGGCGCTTTGATATTCTTTAAGCATATGAAAACAAGCTGCCATACCTAGCAGGTATTTAAGCTGAGTTGGATCCAATAGGATCAGTAGCCTAAAAATAGGCGCTGCTTCACTGTATTTGCCATTAGAGTAGAGCCTATATCCAAAGCTATAAATTCCTTCGGCCATTTCATCAGTGAAGCCCATTGCTTCCTTGGGACTTTTACCTTTTTTATACATATCTTCTGCAAGAGTCTTTACCTTTTCTTTCATATCGGCCGAAACCTTGCTGATAGCTTCTTCCATCGGTTTTTCCACAGATGGATCCCATTTTTTGTTCTCTTCTGCGCTGCCCATATTCCCTCCTGAAGAGATAGTTTGAAAACTGTGCACTTTCCTTTTTTATGGGAAAAGTGATTGTAAAATTGACCTTAAGTCTTGCAGCAACGTTGTAGCCAGACTGCTTTGTGCATTAATAGCATCTTTTGTCTGGTCAACGGCTGTTTGGTGAGATTTTGCTTCACTAGAAACGTTGTCTCGGAAAGATCTTAATTTTTGTGTCCAGGCGTCATTGTACTGACCTACCTGCTGCATCGCATTACTTTTTTGCTCATCGCTTCCTTTAATTTTAGCCCCAAGCTTAGAAACTGTGACCACTGGTACTTTTGCAATTAAGTCGGTATAGGATTGTTGCCAGTTAGCATAAAATTTTAAACGCTCTACTTGTGCAGAAGAGAGGTCTTCCAGTGTTCCAACCATATCTTTAACAAGGGATAATAATTCAAAAATAATTCTTGTAGAGTCAGAGTCCGTTCCAGGATTGCTCTGTACATGGCCTGTTGTATTGCTAATTGTTTCTACCCAGTTTGCAAAATGTTGAGAGGGGATAAAATATTTTTCTCTTGATATTGTCGTATTATAAAAATTTTGCAAAGCGTTGGAAAATCCGACAGTTGAGCCAAAAAAGGCTTGATAGACATCTTGATACGTATTTAAATCCGGGACTGTCCCGGCTACATAAGAATTAGGGGGGAGATCCGTAACTTGGGGTGTTTGTAAATTTCCCGTTGCAGTTAGCCATTTAGATATATAGGTCATGAATTGTGCAGACGTAAAGGCCGGTACATCGGCCACCGTTAAGCTTCCAATAGCTTTATCGAGAACTTTTTGAGTTAAGCCATCAAAAAAGTCAGAGGCTGTGGGAAATTGGTCGATGATCGGCTGTAAAGAGCTCCAGTTGTTGGTAGCCGCACCTGTAATGCCTTGAAAATTAGTAGAAAATGTTTGAAAAGAAGCTGTGGAATTAGGAGCTGTGTTTCCTCCTCCTTGTGCTTGCATGGCTTGGACTAAACCTGCCCAATTTTTTGCATAAGTAGGTGTTCCGTTTGCTTGGAATGAAGTCAACATATTCCTTAAGGCGCTCACAAATCCACTTGAACCCCCGGATTCACTGTCTAATATGGAGGGGGAAAGAGCGGTTGAATTGAGTTGTCCTAATTGCGTAAAGGCATTGGCTGAGACATCCTGAAAAAATTCGCTATTAGACATTAGCCACCTCCCGTTTTCGAAGCCATTTGTTGAATGATACGGTTCAACGCAGTTAAAAGGTCTCCGGCAGATTTATAAAATTCCTGAAAGTTGAACATCGCTGTTTTCAAGCTTGTATTTTGGGTGTCGTTTAAATTTTGCGCTGTTTGAACGGCTTGTGTTAGGTTTTTTTGAAAATCCCCGGCTTTTGTAGTGTCTTGCCCCGTTGTGGGTACATTAGGGTTATTAAATTGCCCAGGGCCATAGTTATCTAACATCCAGGCAATCACTCCCTTATCGGTTATATCAGCTTTGATTTGATCGAGTTTGTCGGTTAAAGTGGTTTTATCTGCAGAACGAGGAATAACAAGAGCTACTTCAGCAATGAGCGCAGAAAGTCTTGTTTGTAAAGTATTTCCTTCGGCGAGAATAGCATTTACTCCTGTGGGTGTTCCATCTGTTACAGTTACCCCTAATCGGTTAGAAAAGAACCCATCCAGAGTGTCATGGTATTGGCCCGGTAAATCTTGGGCTTTGACGGTAGCAATGCCCGCATTGGCGTAAGCTGCAGCCAGAAAGCTAACGTTTTGCCCAAAAAAACTACCCTGACTATTGCGTATTTCCGCTTGGACTTTGTCTTTTAAATGCTGTAGATCTGCAAGTACCGTAAGTGCATTTTGAGTTAAGGACATAGCATCCTTTAATTGAGAAAGCTCAGAAAAAATTTGCTCATTTCCTGCGCGCACAT
>CALBHK010000029.1 GCA_937894565.1 uncultured Chlamydiae bacterium | reverse complement strand
CCAGTCCCGATCCTCCCATTTTCTTAGAATGAGCCTTATTTACCGTATAAAATCTCTCAAAAATATGCTCAAGATCAGCTTTCGGAATGCCGATGCCTTTATCTGCTATCTCAAGAATAGCTTTACCGTCCCGTATGTTCATCACCACAGAAATTTGAGCAGGCGGGTTAGAATATTTAGCAGCATTTTCCAATAGATTTACAATTGCTACTTGAAAGAGCTCCCCATCGAGAGTAAGCTCGATGGGATGTTTTACTTTTGATTCAATCTTCACACTGGCATTGGGAAATCTTTCCAATAAGTGTTCTCGGTAATTAGCCATTAGATCATCCAAAAAACATTGGGATAATCGATAGGCAGGCAAATTTTCCACATCACATAAAGTAAGAAGATCCTTAATCATCACCGTTAAACGTTCACAATTATTGACAATTTTTGCTGTAACTTCTTTTAACCGCTCTGGTGCTAATCCAGGATGGTCATGAATGGCCTCTGCAAAGCCTCCAATGATTGTAATAGGGGTTTTAAGTTCATGAGAAGCATTGGCCACAAACTGCGAACGCATTTCCAACATGCGATACATCTCTGTCTTATCCTGCATCACCACAATGGCGCCCGATCCGCTCTCTTTTGGAATCGCAATAATATCCAAAAAGATCGTCTTGCCCTCATGCTTAAACTTCAAAGGAGCTGTTTGGGCACGTCCCTCTTGCATGCACTTGATGCTTAATTCATAAGAAGTGGGGTAGTATTCAGGATCTAACTTGCTTCCCACAATATCTTGAACAGCTATTGAATAAAAAGAGGCTGCTGCCCGGTTAGCATATTCTATTCTTAAATCGTGATCTACAGCTAAAACACCTTCAGTAAGCGATTCAAGAATTGTACTTTTTTCATTGCGTTCTATAGTTAAAGTATCAATATGCTTTTGAACCTTTTGAGAAAGGGAATTTAAAGTTCCTGCCAACTGCTCAATTTCATCCCCTTTATAATGAGATTTTAAACGGATTTCAGGAATGCTAGAGGCTCGTCCCTCTTGATAGGGCCTGATCGCTGTAATAATTTGACCAATTGGAGAGGTTAAGCGTTTAGTAATCACCCAAATCATCAATCCAAATATCAAAGAAATGCCGCAGGCAAAAAGTAAAAAAGTTGTTTTAAATTTGGAGACAACACTATTAATGTAATTAAGAGGATAGGCTGTACGCATCACATATGTTTTTCCATGAAAGCGAAAAGCTTTTGCAAAATAGGCAAATTCCTGTCCCAATATCGCAGAATATTCTTCCTGATACCCTGTCCCCTCTTTCATGGCCTGAATCACTTCCGGATGCTGCACCACATATTCAGTGTTAAATTCCGATCCTAATAGGCGCTTGGTATGAGAATCGTAAAGAATCTCGCGCTGATCATTAATAATACTCACGCGAAAAAAAATAACCGATTTTAAATCTTTTAAATAGCGCACAAGCTCCACATCATCCGGAGCATTTTGACTTTGGATCTCTTTAATTAAATGTGTGGTGCGCTCCTCCATCGACTCCACTACCACCATTTTCACGGTATGGGAAGCAATGAAATGCATTAATGTAATAAAAACAACAAAAAGAACCCCATAACTGATTAAAATTTTATTTCTTAACGACAATTTAAGCATTAATTTTCTCTCATGTTTTTACACCATTATAATTCATTAAATTAATTCTTGATTAAGAATCACTTTTCTCTACGTGTTAAATCTTCATATCCCTCATCTGTAATGAGTATCGTATCCTCCAGACGCACTCCCCCAATGTTTGGAAGGTATATCCCCGGTTCAATTGTAATACAAGCGCCAGATGGAATGGGCACATCGGATAGTTCGCCCTCTCCTCTTAAAAAAGGAGATTCATGCACTTGCAATCCTATTCCATGCCCTAAATTGTGAATAAAATACTCTCCGTAACCTTTAGAAGCAATATAACCCCTGGCAGCACCATCCAAAGCACGTGGAGTCACACCAGACCTGCATAGTTTTAAAGCAGCTTTTTGAGCACTTAAAACAACTTCATACACTTCAACCATTTTTTCCAAAGGTGTTTCATAAAATAAAACGCGTGTCATGTCCGATTGATAATGATCTAAAGTGACCCCGATATCAATTAAAACTAAATCGCCCTCTTTTAAGGTGCGGTTACCAGAGCGGTAATGAGGACGAGAGCTATTTTCTGCAAAAGCGATAATAGGCTCAAAACTGCATCCCTCTCCTCCATGGCGGCGGTAAAATATTTCCAACTCTATGGCAAGCTGTTTTTCGCTTACCCCTTTATGCAAAGAGTTTTTAATAAAATCAAAACCAAGCGAACCGAGCTGTGCAGCCAAACGCATTTTTTGCTTTTCTTGCTCATCTTTAATCAAACGTAAAGAGGCTACGGGGTTATTTATTGGTTTAATTTGCCCGGAAAAATGTTTTTTCACACTTTCATATAAAGCATAAGAATAAGAATTTACAAAAAGTAGTGTAGAGTAGCTCTTTGAATAGCTGTTTAGAACTTTTTTCAAACTATCTTTATCCCATAAGTCAACAGAGAATCCCACCTCCTGGCCCACTTCCTGGCTCACCGCCTCAAAGTAGCGACCATCGACATACAAAACAGCCTCTTGAGAGCTTACCATCAAACGCCCTTCACTTAACTGATGGCCCGTTAAATAATAAATATCAATAGGATCTGTAATTAAAAGCACCTCTGCTGCATCAAGAGTTTTTTTCAAATTTTCAATACGTATTTTGTTTTTCAAGAGACCCTCCTTTTAGCTTTTAAATTGATATATTCCACTAACGAAGAAAAGGCAAGTGAATAATAAATATAACCTTTGGGTATTTCTTGATGAAAAGCCTCTGCAACAAGCATCACCCCTATTGTCATTAGAAAAGAGAGGGCTAACATTTTTATAGAAGGATTGGCATGAATAAAATCGCTGATGCTTTTAGAGGCGAAAAGCATAATGATCATAGAAATCACTACCGCAAGAGACATGATTAACATTTCTCCGGATAGCCCCACAGCGGTAAGAATAGAATCAAAGGAAAAAACTAGATCAAGTAAAATAATTTGAAAAATAGCGGTTCCTGCTGATAATTTCTTTTTCTTTTTTTCAGTTTCTTCTCCCTGCATGCTCAAGTGAATTTCTGCTGTGCTTTTATATAAAAGAAACAAACCTCCACCAAAAAATATCAGGTGTTTCACTGCAAAATCATATTTCCCAATGCTAAATAAAGTGGATTCTGTATGAGAAATTTGATTTAAGAAGCCCAATAAAATCAATCTCATGATAAGAGCGAGACTTAAACCCAATACGCGTACTTTTTTTCTGTGTTCAGCTTCTATACTTCCTGTAAGAATAGAAATAAATATGATATTATCTATTCCCAATACTATTTCCATTACTGTCAAAGTAATAAAACTAAAAAGAGTATTTAAGGTGAGAATACTGTCAAGAACCATCTTTTACACTCGCAATCTTGTTATCTTCTCTGCCTGAGAAAGAGCTATTTTTTTCTCTTCATCAGTCGGCTGTTCTGCAGCAAATTTAACATAATCAATTTTTAAAAGCAGATCCCTTAATTCAGAAAAATCAGCTTCATCTATTTTTTTATTCACCTCTTGTAAAATTTCTATAGTCGAATCACTTTTTAAATCCAGAGAACATTTAATCTCTAAATAAAGACGCATACTGCTCCCTAAACCTAAAAAAGCATGCAAAGCATCTTCTTTTTCAAGGTTTAATAATAGATGTTGAATCTCTTTTAAGGGATCTGCTTTAGGAAAAAGATACTCCCTGCATAACGGCCACCACCCATCACGCTTCCAATAGATCCAAACACCTCCTAAAGAGAGAAGAGAAAAAAAGAGGGCCCACTCCATGGGAAAACGCCTTTTTGCTAATTCTCTCTGGATGCGCATCGACTCCTGGTGTAAAACCTCTTCTCCATTCATGTATTTTTCACGGTTTTCCGCTGAAATTTCAATTTTAGGATGCTCATCCATTGGAAAATAGGGAGCGATTGTGGACAGATAGAAAAGAAAAAAAACTCCTAATGCCATATGCGTTTTTTTCTCCCCTCAAAATATTTGCGGATAGTGACCGAATAAGGCTCATTTGTAGATAAAACCACGCAGCCGCAGCCGGATTTACCCATAAGGGCAGAAAATTTCTGCTTTCTCTCTACAGCTTCTTTAGAAAAAATTTCCTGAACTTTTATATCGGACGTATCGATAAGCCTCTCTGCTCCCGTTTCCAAATCCATAAAATTAACCAATCCCAAAGAAGGCAATTGATTTTCAAACGGGTCGCAAACTTTAATTGCAATCAAATCATGCTTTTTTCCAATGACCTTAATGGCATCTTCATAAGAATCATTTGTTAGAAAATCAGAAATTAAAAAGACAACAGCACGCTTGGGTTGAATTTTGCCTAAATAAGAAAGCGCCCCATTAAGATCAGATCCTTTCCCTGAACTTGGCCGAGCTAAAAGTTCACGCACAATACGCAGCACATGGCGCACCCCTTTTCTGGGAGGGATATAGAGCTCTACTGTTTGGCTAAAAATAAGCAATCCCACTTTATCCCAATTACGAATGGCAGAAAAAGCTAAAACAGCGCCCACTTCTGCTATCAACTCACGTTTTGCTTTTTCAACACTTCCAAACTGCAAAGAAGCCGACAAGTCCACCATCAGAATAACAGTCAACTCTCTCTCTTCCCGAAATTGCTTTACAAAGAGTTTTCCCTGACGTGCCGAAACGTTCCAATCAATTGTGCGCACTTCATCCCCATCCTGAAATTCACGCACTTCTTCAAATTCCATCCCATTGCCTTTAAAGGCCGACCTATAAGCACCGCTTAACATCTCTTCGACTAAACGACGCGTCGTGATTTCGATACGTTTGATTCTCTTAATCTGTTCAGGAGTGATTGCAGACATTTTATGGAACTTTTGTAGATTTTAAAATCATATCTAAAATAGCATCCGGGGATATTTCTTCTGCTTCTGCTTCATAAGTACGGCGTAAACGGTGACGCAAAACGGCATAGGCCACGCTCTTAATATCATAAGGATCCACATAACCCCTTCCTTCTAAAAAGGCATGCGCTTGCGCTGCCATTTTTAAGGCAATGCTAGCTCTTGGGGAGGCTCCAAACTGCAGCAGACCAACAATTGGGCCTTTTGGGGTGCGGGTTGAAAAAATAAGATCAAGAATATAATCCATAATCCGCTCATCGCAATGAATCTGATCGACTATCTGACGCACAAGAAGAACCTCTGCAGCTGTGATTTTAGCAGTGACTGTAGGTTTACCCTGCTGCATCGCCATACGCTTAATGATCTCTTTTTCTTCTTCTCTATTTGGATAATTTAACAACACCTTCATCATAAATCTATCCGTTTGCGCTTCCGGGAGAGGGTAGGTTCCTTCTTGTTCAATGGGATTTTGCGTAGCTAAAACTAAATAAGGTTCTTTGGTATGAAATGTTTCGCCTTGTATGGTAGCCTGTCTTTCCTGCATCACTTCTAAAAGAGCCGACTGCACTTTTGCAGGAGCACGATTGATTTCATCTGCCAATAAGATATTAGTAAAAATAGGGCCCTTCTTAACAGAAAATGTGGCATTTTGCGGATTAAATATCGAAGTGCCAAGTAGATCAGCAGGCAAAAGATCGGGGGTGAACTGAATCCGTTTAAAGTCAGCATTAATCACCTTGGCTAAAGTGGTCACAGCTAAAGTTTTAGCAAGACCCGGGACCCCTTCAACAAGCAGGTGACCATCTGCTAGCAACGCAATCAACATAGAACGCACTAAAACATCTTGCCCGACCAGCACTTTTTTTATTTCAACAATCACTTCATCAATTTTTTGCTTTGCTTCTTGTGCTGCTGTGCCCAGATCATTTAATTTAATCGCCATGCTATTAACTCCCTTAGGAACCTACTTGCCTCTTTATCATCTTTACTTAAAAACATTCCTTTTTCAAGTAAAATTCACTAAAAAAAGAATAACAAGATGGACAGGATCGCCCTTTGGGCGGCAGGATACGTACAAAGGGAGATCCTGTCCATCCTATTATTTTTCTTATTGAATTTTTGAAGTTGTGTTGGGGGCAAAAAAAAAGCGGCACCCCTGCAAGTGGTGCCGCTTTTGTTCGAGAACAAGTTTTCTACGTTTAGAATGCGTAGATAGCTTGTAGTCTGAACATTGTGTATTTATGTTTTGCACGATCTCCAACAGCTGGCTGTTCCACATCGTTTCCTTGAGTTACAGTAGCTGGCAATCCATTTGCTGTAACATCTTTATCAGCTTCTTGTGAGTACTCGAAGCGAGCATTCAAAGTAAGGTTGTCTGTCAATGCATAAAGACCTTCTGCAAACCAACCCATGTAGTTGGTATAACCACGGCCATTAGCTGTAAAAGTTTCACCCAAAATATTACGCTCTGATCCAATTCCGGATACATCAGCATCAGGAAGTGCTTGTGCTTCCACTTTTTGGAAGTTCACTTCAAATGACCAGTCGCACTCATGGCAAACTTTACCAATAATTGCACCAGCATACCAAGCATCGTTCAACTTTCTGCCATTTGTGCTAACAGCTGTTAGACCGGATCCTGCTGAAAAAGCTGTTGCATCGTGATTATGCAAATAAGCAGCATACACTTTTACAGGCATGCAAAGGCATTCTGGCTGGAATGTATAAGAACCGCTGATTTGTGAAACACGGAAACGTACGCCGTAAGGTTTCTTGATATTACCTGACTCTCCTCTTGCACGAGTATATCCATTATCCAAAGCTGATAGCCAGTCAATGAAAGAGTATCTTAGTGACAAGCCGCAATCACAGATATTCAACAATCCTAATTCTGTTGCATAAGCAAAATGCTGAGATCTTTGATCTACAACAAAACCACCGAAGTTCCAGTAAAAATCACCCCAGCTCTCTACAGGACGTGAATATTTCAACAAGATACCATCAAAGCGGCTGTTGAACTGTACACGTGACTCAAAAATTGTGTAAAGAGGACGGCGACCAATTTCAATATCAAAACGTTGGCAACCATCTGCGCAGATGTTGTAACCGATGTAAGCTTTCTTCAAGCAAAGACCATCACAGTTTCCACTGCCGAACATGCCGTTTACATCATCACTACGTCTTGGGTGGATATTTTCATCAATCCCTGCATCATTTTCAAACTGTAACCATGCAACCCCCCAAGCTCTGTCGCAGATATAGTCGACATAAAGGTTAAATTCGATTTCGAATTCGTTTGGTTTGTATTCTGTACCGTCTGAAGAAACACTAGAAACCCCAACGCTCGGATCTGCGTCATTGATGAGTTCAGATTCACGTGCACCATTATCTACGTTGCGCATTTTATGCTTAGCAACGCTTTCTGTAATATGCATCCAATTCACACGGATATCACCGGCAATGGATAAATTGCTATCTTTTTCTTCTAAACTAATAGTACGTTTTGAGTTTACAAAACGCTGGACAGCATCAAAATCTCTGTCACGGCTATCTTTATGAGAAGTCTGGCTATGAGCCATCAAACCTGTACTCACAAGAGTACAAGCGGCTAAAGCGAGAAGCTTCATCGTATTGAACAACTTCATTGGATTCTCCATTTTTTCTATGCTTGCTTCCCGGCGATTCCCACCTAACGAGAGGCAAGCTTTTTTTGTTTTCTCATTCCATTGCGACTCGCAACGGCGGATGACTTAGTCAATCCCAACCACGTTAACGAAGTTTCGCATTTCCATCAAGATTTAATTGCACTCCCTTCAAAACGTATTTCAAAGAGGAATACAGAAAATCTCCATACGCTCATTTGCGCACTCAACTAATATAGATAATAGATTCCATCTTTTTTGTAAATTATTTTTTATCATACATCTTATTGACTCTATTTAAACCCTCTTGCTAAGATCTGCTAACGATATTCGGATATTGTCATGGATTTTATCGAAACACACAACACACTAAACACCGAAGATCAAATGCTTACACTTCAATTAAAGGGCGATTATTTTAAAACAGAAGAATTTCGATGCGCTTTAAAAAAGCGAGTAGAAAAATTTTTAAACCACCCCTTTTCAATAAGACCCTGCAGCAACAAAGAAATCTTTGAAAAGTTTGGCACAGACCTTAAAATGAAAACCTCCATTCGAAATATCATTGATTTTCACAGAAATCTATTAAACACAAAAGATGAGACCATTGAAATTCCAGGTTCTGCTGCCCGTTGCATCCTCTCTGCACAAGAGATCATCAAAGCTTACGAATACGAAAAATTTTTATTAAATGAAAAACAGATCCACCATATTCATAAAATTTTTCAACGCAAGCCCAATGACTTTGATATCCGCCACACAGTCCCTCATGTTCCGTCCGTAACATCTCTGGTCAATGTGCGTTCTCACTACACTCAATCAGTATCTTATTATTATGATAAAACCTATCCACAGTTAGATTTTCAAAAAATTACAGGGGATCAAGACCCCCTCTCCAATACTTATTTCAGCCCCTCTCTTTATTTTGCCAAAAACTATTTATTTACAAAAAAATGGGCCACTCCTGAAAATCATCCTTCCAAGTATATCATTTCTATCACGCATTCCGTTTCTCGAAACTACCTTGCCAATCACTCTTCCTTTTTTAGCGAAAACAATAGATGCTTCCTGCTCACATCCTCTATCTACTGCTCTTGAATACACATTAAGCGCATCTCAGCCTATAGATCTCCTTTTAAATATTTTACCGCTTATAGCGTTTGCCTACGCCAGCAGCAATGCACAAACAAGCAAGCTTGTACGTTTTGGGAAAGAGGGCTTTTTTTGCAAATGGAAACTCACCCCCGAAAATGAACAAGACTTTTACGTTCTTATGCCACTGCCTAATCAAGAAGTTTTGGATAAAATGACAATCGAACACCTACCTTACATAGAAAAAATCTTAAAAATCTTTCCACTTCCTGAAAAAATAGAGTAGAAAAGCTCTTCCATGGAAGGTAAAGAAGACATTTATCATTTCTCCATTGCCGGCCTATTTGATCAATTTTTAGGAGCTTTTCGCAAAAAATCCATTCTCTCTCATTGGCTCTTCATCACAGCTTATAATTTGGGAGCTCCCTGGCAGTTAAGCCTTTTATTTCCTGATCTTAAACTTCCCACCTATCAAGAAGCCCTGCCCTCTTTCTACTTTTATTTTTATTAGAAAATAAAATATAACTCATACCCTCGACTTTGTACAATTTTAAGAATCGCGCAGCGATTCCTTAAAATTGTACAAAGTCGAGAGTATGGAACAGCTTTTTAAGAAAAACGGATAACTATATCGGAACTATTAAGTTTATATGGAATCTTTAAAAAAACCATGAAAATCTAACATATGATGTTTAAAAATCAAGGTTTTTGATATTCTTAAGCTAAAAGAGGCTCATTCAAAATGATAAACTATATTCCAAGACTAATTACTGATAAACTTTTGCATTTTCTCCAATTTTTTCCAAGCGTTGTGGTTGTGGGTGCCAGGCAAGTCGGAAAAAGCACATTACTTAAGCAACTTTTTCCTAACTATTCCTATATTCTTTTTGATGCTTTTGAAGATGTAGAGAATGCACGAGCTGATCCAAATCTATTTTTAGATAATAAAACAACTCCTTTAATTTTAGATGAAGTGCAGTATGCACCGGAAGTTGTTTCTGCTATTAAACGCAGGATCGACCGTAATAAAACTCCGGGACAATACATCCTCACAGGTTCTCAACAATGGGGGGTCATGAAACAAATGACCGAGAGCTTAACGGGGCGCACAGTTATTTTACAACTAGAGCCCTTTTCGTTAAGTGAAATTGCATCAAAACAACCTCAACGCTCTTGGTTAGAAGAATGGCTCAATCATCCCCATACAACAGAGCATTTTAAATTTCTCAGCCTGCCACATTCTACTTTTGAACAACTTTGGAGAGGATTTTTACCCGATGCACAAACTCTTCCTTTAGAGCTTATTCCCGCATTTCATGCATCTTATCAAAAAACTTATATTGAACGTGATATTCGACTCCTTGCCGACTTACCCGACCTTCACCAGTTTACACGCTTTGTTCGCTTAGCAGCAGCTTCTACTGCGCAGGAGATCAATTTTCAAGAAATAGGAAGAGATTTAGGGATAGCTAATATGACGGCGAAGAGATGGATAAGTCTATTAAGGGAGATTTTTGAGTGGCATGAAATACCCGCATTTTCCATGAATACAACAAAACGCATCAGCCAAAAGCAGAAGGGGTATTTTTCTGATTCCGGGCAAGTCTGTTATTGCCAGGCAATTAGCTCTCCCAATGCCATCAGCAGCACTCCACTATGGGGTGCTTTATTTGAAACTGCTGTGGTCAATGAAATACGTAAACAATTGCTATGGATGAATAGCACCTGCAATCTTTATCATTGGAGAAGTCATGGGGGAGCAGAATGCGATCTGATTTTAGAACGTGATGGAATCTATTTCCCAATTGAAATTAAAGCTAAAACAAAACCTAACCGCGCAGACACTTCAGGAATTAGCGCTTTTCGCAAAACCTATCCCCACCTCCAAATTGCTAACGGTCTTGTAATCTGCCTTGCCGAACATAGCTTCAAACTCAATGAACAAGATTACGCGCTTCCTTGGCATGTAATGATCGAAAAATAACACCTATTTTAACGATATTCACTTAAGTGTGTGTAGAGACCCCATTCCCGATCTTTACGCGAGCCATCTACCCACTCTTTCCAAATGCTCATGGGCGCGCCAATTGTCCCGGTATGGTCGACCCTCCAAAGCTCCAACTCTCCCGTGCCAGGACTTACCACAAAAGCAAAATCGTCCTTCATCCAATTCGTATCGGCAAAAACAATAGGCTCTGGCATCGCAAGTCCCAATTTTTGAGCTGCACGTGCTATTTTTAATGCATAATCATACTCAAAGCTCACTCGGTCCTCCTCCAGCATCAGCAACCCTAAACAAATCTCCCTCAACTGTTTAGCGCTCATCACTTTCGATTCACGATTTTCGGGCAGCATCTCATAGACTTGTCTCAAAAGCTCTACGGGTAATCCCACTTCTTCAAAAATAGTTTGGATGTTTTTTTCTAACTGGTAGCTATGGAAGAGGGGGAGATTTTCATAAAGAAAAGCATCCAGCTTATCGGGAGTTAAGTAATGCTGTTCCACTACCCACAGTTTTTTGGCATGTCGAATATTTTCTAAAATATAATCTCTTAGTTCAACTACTCTCATGCCTCTGGGGGGGGATTTAAAAATAGAGCCAAAATAATCCCTGAATTCTTGAGGAATCCACTGAGCTATCTCTTGGATGACCCAAGCAGCCTTCTCTTGGTCCAGTCTCATGTTATCTATAAAGGCTTCCCTTGACGAAACTAGATAATCCCTCACCCACGTATAAGTATAAGCTTCTATTTTCCAACCCTCTAAAATGTGCTTAGCCGCGGGTTTAAATAAAAATGCATGGGTTGGAGAGTGCATGAGCATGGAAAATTTAGATCCTTTTTCTATTTTTTTAATTTCTGGATCTTTTGCTTTTTTCATGGTATCAATTAAAAAAACCAGCAATTCCAGAGGGCTTTCCACCCAGCGCGCTGTTTTAGTTAGCTCCGATTCTCTTTTCCAATAACATTTAACCAAAGTCTCTACTGTTCCGCCTGAAGTGTATGCCCAAGGCTTTTTATCTATTTTATCTAAATTTTTTAAAGGATCTTTAATGGGCCTTTGATGGTGTGCAAGTGCCATACGATCAAAAGCGCTTTCTAAGAATCTTTCGGAACGGATATGATTCACTGCTTGAGTGATAATTTCTGATAAATCAGAATCTAACCCCTCCAAATTAGCATCATGATGGAGCTGATGCTCAGCTGCCATGAAAAAGGCCACCAAAGCTTCCACAAATTCTACTGCATTATGGATAAAGGTCCAAGAAGAGGTGTTTGTTCTACCATGTTTATAGAGCAATCTAAATCCCGCAGGACTATCGTCATAAGGCGTAGAGGCTACATCATGCATATCAGCATCATAAATTTCTTGAAAATAGTCAGGAAATAGTTCATAGAGCTTATCCGTAATCGATTGAAAACTTCCCGCTATTTTTTGAGCGCGAAAGCTCTGCATTTCTCTTAATTCTTCAAGTGTTCGAAATTCACTGAGCTTGGATTGATATTCCATCTTCACAAAGCGTCCCTCCTCTTCAGAGGAATGGCGTAGCCGTCCTTCTAATAATTTCACATGCTGATAGACCATTTCGTATTCACTCTGAAGATCTTGAGCCTTGCGATTAGCCTCATCCAATTTTGCCTTAATCACTACAAACATCGCCTCGCCAATACCACCAGCCTCTTCATAATGAAGCCCTAAACTGGAATAGAGGTTCCATTTAGTGAAATGCGCTTTTGTCTCTGCAAAGGATGCTAGAGTAAATTCCCAGCTTTTTAGTAAGGGGTTATCGGCAATCAGTTTAAAAGCTTTAAAAGCCTCATCGAGAAGACGGAAGTATTCTCCACACTTCTTTCCTTTTCCTCCACCCCCCTGAGAGCTTTGCATCATTAAGCTTGATTGGATCATCGCTCTGGGCCGATAATTATATTCTTCGATATCAGCATCTGTAATCTCAAAGTGCTTTTTAAGAAGCTCTTGTAATATAAGCTCTATAGAGACGGTGATGAGCTCCCCTGGCTCCTTCCATTCTAAAAAAATGGGAGTTAAAAGATCTTTTAACTGCTTCACACGATCCTGAAAAGCGCTATCTCCTTTAATTAACTTAACTGCAAGAACTGCTTGCACAAGGCCAGGAGAATTCCAGACTTGCATGGGAGAGTCCTCGATTAACCGACCGACTGCAAACCTTTTACGCAAATCACCGCCTCCCCAAGTGCGGCTTAAAGGCACAACATACTCGATGCCTCCAAATGTGCGTTTTAAACGGCCTGTCGAGATAATTTCTATTAAATCTTTTAAAAATAATTCCGGCTGCTCTGATTGGACCAAAATAGCGGGGGCAGTTGCAAAGCAAGAGCCTACACTTTGACGCAAATAGGTCATCCATGCAGAAAGGACAGCTCTTCTGGCATCCATATCTTCTAGTGCGGTATGGCTGGAAAGACGCAATGTGTCACGAATCATCTGCTCCGATAAAGCATTAGATGAGGGGCGGGAGGCCATTTTAAGTAATTTTCTTAATTTATCTTCTTTTTGCAATAATTGGACCACATGTTTAATGTGTTCCATCCTCAAAGCATCATGAGAACGCTCAGGACCTAGGCAATAAAGACAGCAAGTGAGCTCTTTTTCAATGGAAGCAAGCAAAGAAATCTCTAATTCACCTTCATCATTAATTAAAAGATGAGCTAGACGGTTTGCCAATAAAACATTTCTGACAGCCGTGCTTTCCTGAATGCCGGTCAAATCTAAATAGTGAGAAAAAGTAAGATAAAGATCATTGCAGATCGAGTTCGATGATTCATCTTCTTTTTTTCTATTTTTTTTAGCTAGATATATAAAAATTCTAGAATAAAATTGAGGGTGTACAGCAGGTGTTTTAATCTTCTCTATAGCTTTGCTTATTCGTTCCATTGTTTTTACTTGTTCTTATCATGTATATTTATATATGATTTTAGCAGAACAACACAAGGAAAGTCGAGCGATGTTCATTAAACTTAAAGATGGATCAAAAGTAGAGGTGGAACCAAACTCTACAGCAAAAGATTTAGCAATCAAGTTAAATTTAAATGGACCTCATCAAGCGCTGGGAGCCTGTATTAATGGCATTACGCGCGATCTTTCCACTCCTTTAAATCAAGATGATGAGATTATCTTTTGGAACTTTGATGATAAAGAGGGGAAAGAGATCTTTTGGCACACCTCAGCCCATCTTCTTGCCCAAGCTGTTTTAAGGCTCTACCCCAATGCCAAACCAACCATTGGCCCCCCTATTGAAAATGGGTTTTATTACGATTTTGCCGATCTATCCATTTCAGATGAAGATTTTGATAAAATTGAAAAAGAGATCAAAAATATCGTTAAAGAAAATTACGCATCTGAGCGTATTGTTTTTAATGGAAAAGAAGAAGCTCTTAAAAATTTTTCCCATAATCCTTATAAATTAGAACTGATTGAAGGTTTTGAAGAAGGGGTATTTACCGCCTATAAACAAGGAGAATTTTTTGATCTTTGCCGCGGTCCCCACCTCTCCAACATCGGCAAAATCAAAGCTTTCAAAATCCTTAAAACTTCTGGTGCCTATTGGAGAGGGGATTCTAACAGAGAAATGCTCACCCGTATCTACGCCATCTCATTTCCGGAGCGCGAACAGCTTAAACACTACATTATCCAAGTAGAAGAAGCTAAAAAAAGAGACCATCGCGTTATTGGCCCAAAATTGGATCTTTTTTCCTTTAAAGAAGAAGCCCCTGCAATGCCCTTTATTCATCCCAAGGGATTAATCATTTGGAATGCATTGATCCACTTTCTTAGAGAAAAGCAGAACGCATATGACTACATCGAAATCAAAACACCTAGCATGCTCACACGCGATCTTTGGGAGCGCTCAGGCCACTGGGCTAATTATCGCGACAATATGTTCACTTGCGAAATTGAAGGGCGCGATTTTGCCATTAAACCCATGAACTGTCCAGGCTGCATGCTCTATTATAAAGGCAAATCTCACAGTTATCGCGAACTGCCGCTACGTGTAGCTGAAATTGGCAATGTGCACCGCTATGAACCTTCTGGCGCTGTTTCTGGGCTCTTCCGCGTGCGCAGCTTTCACCAGGACGATGCCCACATCTTTATGCGCAAAGACCAAATTGAAGAAGAGATCCTAAATGCTCTGCAATTTTTTGATCTCATCTATAATGCTTTTGAGCTCGAATATAAACTAGAGCTCTCCACAAGGCCCATAGCAAACACTATTGGATCAGATGCGGATTGGGAAGTAGCAACTAATGGCTTAAAAGCTGCCTTAGATAGGTCTAAGCGTGAGTACCGTATTAACGAAGGGGACGGTGCTTTCTATGGACCAAAAATTGATTTCCATGTCAAAGATACCTTAGGGCGTACATGGCAGTGCGGCACGATCCAATTAGATATGAACCTGCCCGAACGCTTTGACTTAGAGTATACAGCAAACGATGGCTCAAGACAGAGACCCATCATGATCCACCGCGCTGTTTTTGGATCGATCGAGCGCTTCTTCGGTATCTTGATTGAACATTTTGCCGGCAAATTTCCACTCTGGCTCTCTCCTGTGCATTTGCGCATTTTGACTGTTGCAGATAGACATGAACATTTTGCCCAAGAGCTCAAAAAACGCTTTAACGAAGCGGGATTCATCTGCGAAGTAGATGCAGATAGCGAATCTGTGAGCAAAAAGGTAAGAAATGCACAGATGGACCAGATCAACTATATTTTAACTGTGGGCGATCAGGAAGTAGAGAATGGAACGATCAATTTAAGAACGCGAGATAACGTGGTGCATGGAGAGATGGCTGTAGATGCCCTTATCAAGAGAATGAAGGAAGAGTACACTTCTAGAGCTTTGAGGTAGTCTCAGGGTCTGCGGTTAACCTTTATCCTAAAAAGGAATTAAATAATCCCACCCCTTAAGGGGTGGGTATTCCATATTTTCATTAATTCTCGACCATTTTACGACATATACATCGTTTGGTCTTGACTAGTTTACGACACACATGTACTTTGGTCATTAGGAAGATGAGAGAGTCAACATGTTAAAAAGAATTTACGAATTGGTCATGGAAGAACATTTTGAGCAAAACCGCCAAATGTTATTTCTTGTAGGACCGCGTCAAGTGGGCAAAACAACAGCAAGCTTAGAGGTGACGGCTGCACATGCGAACCATTTTTATTTTAACTGGGATATTCAAACAGATCGATTAAAAATTCTTGAGGGAGCTGATGCCATTGCGCACGCCATACAGCTACATCACCTCCATTCTTCTATGCCCATGGTTGTTTTTGATGAATTGCATAAATATCCAAAATGGAAAATCTCGAGGAACAAAAAACTCAGGCATGCCTTACGACGAAAGAAATTAAGGCTCTTGCTTGACCAGAGTTTGAAGCCAACCCTGACAAATTTTATCCAACTGAGACTCTCAAACGATTAGGATTTTCTAGACACAAATGCCCCATCTCCCACAATTATTACTGGAGAGCTTCTGATGAGAGAACTAGTTGCGGAGACTCAAATTGCATTGGTCAGTATCAATTCATCAATAATGGGTTCAAGAAACCTGATGCTCCAAATATGACTTATGCTGACGCTTGGAAGAGCTTTGAATCAAGTTTCACATCAGCAAGAGTACCTTGCACCTCAATTGCTAGGTATCCTGTTGTAGCTTGATGGAGAAATGACGTTGACTTCACTAATGCAGGAATTTTCTGCTTCCAACCATACTGCGTTACTGGAGAGCTTGATCCTCCAGCCAACCCACTTATTCAACCTTAGTTCTGCGTTAGATTCAATGACCTTGATAACATTGGAATCACTGGAAGACATTATTCAGGCTTCATCATGTTAGGAATCCAAGTCTTCAATTCTCAAGATAACTATGTCTTCTTCAAAGATGAATGTGTCGAGTTTAACTTCAACTGGCTCACTCAAGGGCTAGGCATTCCTAAAGAAGAAATTACATTTGTTGAAGACGTCTAGA
>CALBHK010000028.1 GCA_937894565.1 uncultured Chlamydiae bacterium | reverse complement strand
ATTAAAAGCCGCTTCCTTGTCAAAATTCCAAATCTTCAATCACGTTCGGTATAGCATATTTGTTATTATAGTTTTTTTTACATTTATATTATCATTATTGTATAATTTAATTTTAAAGTGACGAGGTGAAGTAATGGATCCAATTGATGATGAATTAAAACGTTCAAGAAGAGTGAAACAATATCAGCAGTATCAGAATTATTTGGATCAGATTGATGAAATTGACAAGGATAGCAAGACATCTGAGACAAGTGGAGATATGCAAGGGAAAAAAGTGAAAAAAATTGTATCGGAAGATTCACAATTGGGGAACTTATTTAACAACTCGATGAAGAAAAAAAGCTAATTACGCAAGAGGTTTAATAAAGGGGAACAGCTATGAATCCATCTCATTTTTCTTTGGGCATTAAAGATCAAACCGGCGTCTATGAACTGAGTCTTCATGAGGTTAATAAGAGTTCAAAGGATACGATTTTGATTTCTGGAAAAAACTATAAAATATTAGGTAGCGAACCCGCCATTTCTAAACTGCGTACTAACATAGAAACCTTATCTTTTGAGAGTGTTCCTGAATTTATATCTTCAATTCATTCCGATCTAAAATCTCAAGAGAAAATTGAAGTCGTATTTCAAGAAATTATAGGGAAAGATTCAAAGCCCATAGGGAAAGCAGAAAAACAATTTTGGAAGTGGTTAAGCTGCTTTAATAGTGGAGATGAGAATCTGATACGTGAATTCAAACATCAATTTAAAAATCCTGAAGATTATTCAGAAGAGGGGAATCTAAATTTTTTTGAAGAGGTGCAAGGTTTTAATTTCGTTGAAATCGTTGAGTCCTCTCCAACGCAAGTCAAGGTTCTTCTTCAGGAACAATGCAAATTTCAAGAACATGCCTTTATGACTCTTGAGGTGGAAACAGGAAAAAATCCATTAATTTTGAATATGAATTTAGAGCCCGCAAGCATCGATCATGAACAAGTCCAGCGCATGTCTGAAAGCGAAGCGCTTAAAGCCATCGATTTGGAGATTAACCGATTAGAGGAACAAGGTAAATTCTCAGGAACCATTTTGTTGACTAAAGTTGGAAATCCAATACCACTGATTTCTCGCTCTGTCGGTAAATCTAACATTGAAACACAATCAGAAAACAATCTACAGACAAAATTCAATCTTGCTTCAATGGGAAAAATGTTTACCGTAGTTGCCATTCATCAATTAGCTGAAGAAGGAAAAATTGATCTAAAAGATCCTATAGGAAAGTATTTAAAGAAGGATATTGATCCCGAATTAGCGAAAGTTACAATTGAACAATTGCTCACTCATACGGGCGGTACCGGTCGCTTATCGGAAGATGAACTTAGTAAGGATATGGGACCAAAGGATTATATGCACCTCTTTCGTGATCGTCAGCCCCTGTTCACTCCTGGCACCGAATGGAACTACAGCAATTATGGATTCGTGCTCTTAGGTGCAGTCATTGAGGAAGTCTCAAATAAAAGTTATTACGATTGCATTCAAGAACGGGTTTTCGATAAGGCAGAGATGAAAGATTCAGATTTCCATTTAAAAACAGATGAAATGCCTAATGTGGCAACCGGGTATATACGAAAAAAAAATGGATTGAAAAATAATATGGATGCATTGTTTATGCGGGGCTCCCCTGCTGGAGGAGGGTATTCCAATGCAGAAGATCTAAACCGCTTTGCCAACGCACTCCTTGAGAATAAGTTGCTCAATACAGATTCTATGAAATCCATCACCACTCCAAAGCGTGTGACACATGAAGATTATCCTGTAGCTAATTACACATTAGGATTTCAAGATGGAGACCTTTGGTTCGGTCATGAAGGTAGATCTGAAGGCGTAAATGGGGAACTAAGAATTTACCCACAGTCCGGATATATTGTAACTGTTGTGGGCAATTTGGATCCCCCAGCTGCTACAAACCTGGCAGAATTTATTGGAGCTCGATTACCTGCTTAAAAACCTGAGTTTTGGAATCGGTATTTACTAACAAATTTATTAATTATTGGCGGGTGGGCAGGGCTAAAAACTCTCTTAAAATTTCTTTTCTTAGCCATAATCGTTGCGCTACTTGTAGGAATCCATTTATTTCTTTAGCTTCTGTAATTTGCGCAATTATTTTTTGAAGACGTTCGGAATTGGTGTAAAAATAGGATACGCCCTCTTCGATACTTGCAATGTTGATCAGCCATTCCTCATTAGATTTGGGAA
This sequence comes from uncultured Chlamydiae bacterium, assembly GCA_937894565.1. Classification (GTDB taxonomy): domain Bacteria; phylum Chlamydiota; class Chlamydiia; order Chlamydiales; family CALBHK01; genus CALBHK01. The sequence continues at coordinate 4,079 of CALBHK010000028.1, read as the reverse complement.
TGAACTTGGATTCAAATTTGTTAAGGATGGGATATGCATTCCAAATCTCAATTTGCCCAAAATGAATAGGCATGCCATTTAGATGAATGAGTTTTGTGTCTTTATGAATATGAACAGACAGGTTTTTGTTAAATTCTTCAGCTACTTCTGCATAGTATGTTGCCTTCCAATCAATGGGGAGATCGATATGTTTTAAAAGTTCTTCACAAGCAATGAGATCCCTATCTGTTGTGACAAGAGATTTAAAATTCAAAGTGTTTGCAAAAATGGCGGTGTATAACAAGTTAGCGTTGATGGTAGAAATGGAATTTTGCACTCCCTCTTTTTTAAATCTTTCCCATATCAATGTTGCACAAGCCCCCACATGCTCAATAAAAGCAGAATTTGGTAATTGTTCTTTCCAAAAAGCTTCATGTCCATAATGATGGTCATAGACTTCGATCACATTTTCAATTTTAACAAATTTTTCGAGAAATTTTGGATCAGAAACATCGACTAAAATAAATTGGCAAGACTCATCTGTTGGCAAAAAATGGTGGACAATTTCTGTTGGCCATTGTCTAACTGAACGGGGAATTGTTTGATTCCATGGACCTGTGATGATTCCTTGAGCTTGATAATCTTTTAAAGTAAGAAGTTGGGTATAAGCTGCTATGCAAGCCAACACATCTATATCTGCGTAGGCACTTCCCCCCACAACGATGTATTTTTTATTCATGATGGGTCTCTTTTATTGATAAATTTTCATCTGTTATGCCATTATGGGCTCTTTAACTTTATATGTTTTTTAGATTTATGAAAACCTTATCAGTAGAGGAATGGACAGAGCGAACAAAAGCCCATGAGGCACTTGTTTCCCCGATGGCGGATGCATTTTTACGACGTCGTAGTCTAAGAGAAAAGCATCCCGTTTATGATTTTCTCTTCACTTACTATTCTTTTTCTCCTGCGAAGCTTAAATTATGGGTTCCCTCTTTTGAAGAGGCTTTAATTATTGAAAAAAAGGCTCAAACTCACCGCTTTAGTGAGCATTGGTTTGAGGTAAGTGAGGGGGTTTTGAAATTAAATCCGCACCGCTTAGAGGCTCAAGTGCTTTCTTTGGTTAAATTTGTTGAAGAATTATGCAATGCTATTTTAGAGAGAACGCCTCGTTTTGGCTGTTTTGGATTGCATGAGTGGGCTATGGTCTACCGTCTCTCGCCTGAGGAGCTGCGGCATGCTGGGCAGCGCCTACGACTACCTCCAGATGAATTAGCGCGTTTTGTTGAAAGTCAAAATCTTTGCTGCACACATTACGACGCCTATCGTTTTTTTACTCCTCAGGCAGAAAAGCTCAATTTGTTTAAACCAACTCTTGAACATCGTATTCAAAATGAGCAAGCGGGATGCTTGCATGCAAATATGGATATTTATAAATGGGCAACTAAATTATGGCCCTGGATAGGCTCTGATTTTATTGCACAAGCTTTTTTGCTTGCGGTAGAAGGGCGTGAAATTGACATGCGTGCAAGCCCCTACGATTTGGAAGAACAAGGCTACGCGCCCATTCGCATTGAAACAGAAGAAGGGCGAAGGGAGTACCAACAGCAACAGCTGCAGTATGCGCAGAAGACTATGGGGTTGCGCCAAGAGCTTGCCGCTTTTTGCGCGCGTTTGCGCACATGGCGGGCTCACCCGACATTCCGCACTTCACAGGTTGAAAAAACGTAATCTTTTAATCCTCAGAGACATAAAAAATGCTCGGAATATTTATAAATATTCCTGCGCTTTTTTATCTCACTGAGAATCAAAATATTACATTTTTCTAACCAGGGAAGAGCGGAATGTCGGCTCAAAGAATCTATTTTTTCTTTTTAGGAGGAGGCGTTTTTTTAGGTGGAGGGGATTGTTTAGGTGGAGGTGTTTTTTTAACTGGAGGAGTATTCTTAACTGCTTTATTTTTAGTGGTAGGTATGTTTTTTCCATTGGTTGGTTTGGCTTTTTCCACACTAGCGCCTTTAGCAGGAACGATTGTGTCAAAGTCATCTTCGTCATCTTCATCTTCATCATCTTCATCATCTATTTTATCTAAGGGAGAGATCTCATCATCATCATTTGTTAGCCATTCGCTGCCCAAACTACGTAAAGAGGCTAGTTTACGATTAAGATTTTCAATCACAGCACGTGCTTCAGATCCACTGTGGTTACGTTTACTCGCCAACAATTCTGTTTCATCATCATAACGAGCTGAAAATGTAGCTGCAGAAGGGTGTGAGGAGTCTGGAATGAATAAAAAAGGACGAATAATTTTAGGGACGGTTGTATAGAGATCGACAGATACTTGCGGCTCGAACTCTGCTTTAATAGCTTTTTTAGGAGGACGCCCTCTTTTAGGACGAGGATTCAAAGCCTCGCTTGTATAATAGGATTTAGACTTAGCAATAATCGCTTTTCGTGCAGCCTCAACTTCTTTGTCCACATTCTTTTCAAAGAGGTGTATTTTAATTTTTTCCAATAAGTCAGATGTAAACTCTAAATCTTCTTCGAATACAAATTGGAATCCATTTTCTCTTAACCATTCGATAATACGAATACGGGATCTTTCTTGATAAAATTGCTGCCATTTTTCTAATTCAAGAATTTGATCGTAGAGGAAGTTGAGAAAGTTTTCTCTGGAATCTTTAGATTGAATGATGTCTAGGAGTTTTTCTTTAGTATCGATATCATAGACTTTTTCATTAACAAAACTCTCCATAATTTTTTTGATTTCAAAAAAAGTAGGTTTAGGAATTAGGAAGTAGCGCTCGGGTTCGTGATCAAGCTCATCGTGTAGAGCTTGCAGCTCTTCTTCAGATTTGTCCAAATCGACAAAAACAATAAAACCCTCGCGGTTATCCAGAAAAAAATCACGTTCATCATCGGATTTGGCAAAGGCTTCCATTAATCTTTGAGCACGTAACAAAAGAGGATTTTGAGCAACAGTGGCTTGCGGGGCTTGTTTTTTTTTCGTGACCATTGGAGGATTCCTTTATCTATTTTTAGCACATTCTATCGGTTTTTTTGCTTAAGCGCAACAGGATACCAAAAAAAGAGCTATCAGGCAGAGAGGCGCGGGTATCAAACTCATGAGGATAAGAGAGATTAACCGCAGAGCCGCAAAGGCAACGCTGAGGAGTAAAAAAACTCAATACCGAATGTATTCCTCTGCGTTTGCTCAGCGAACTCTGCGGCTCTGCGGTTAATCTCTCTTGTCCTCATGAGTTAGCCTGACGCGTATCTCTGTCCATCTTGTTATTTTTTTTATCTTGTTAAGACACCATCGAAGATGTGCTTTACCTTGCCCTTCATGAAAATAGATCCTGTCTTTTTTTCAACAGAAATAAATAGAGATTCTTGAGAAGGCAATTTCACATAAACAGAGCTAAAATCTGCTGCATAGGCCGCGGCGCACGCTCCAGTGCCACACGCAAGCGTTTCAGCTTCCACCCCTCTTTCATAAGTTCGAATGGCAATTCCATCCTGAGTGATGGCATAAAATGTAACATTGCTGCCTTCCTGTCCAAAATGAGGATGAAAGCGTAATTGTTTGCCCACTTTTTCCACATCTACTTCAGAAAGATTTTCGCTCTTAATTACAAAGTGGGGGACACCTGTGTTGATATGCATTCCTACCCATTTTTTTTCTTCAACCGAAAGAGTTAATTCTTCATTCTGAACTTGAGGGGGGGTCATTGAAACGGTGATCTCATCTTCTTCTATATTGATTTGATGCATACCTGCTTTGGATTGAATTGTAAAATGGGGGGATTTTATCTTGGGAAATAAAGCATGAGCTAAACAGCGAATGCCATTGCCACACATGGAAGCTTCACTGCCATCTGCATTGTAAATATGCATGCTAAAATCGGCGATTAGAGAGGGGCCATAGAGAATGACCCCATCGGCCCCTATACCCTGATGACGATGGCATAAAAAACGCACTTCTTCAGAAGAGAACGCTGCAGAGAGCTCTGCTTTATCCACAATAACAAAATCATTCCCGCAGCCCGAATATTTGGAAAATCTCATACTACACTAAGCTATAACTTTTTTCTTTTTTA
>CALBHK010000027.1 GCA_937894565.1 uncultured Chlamydiae bacterium | reverse complement strand
TAAAGTTCGCTCAAAAAAGATCTAAACTATACTTGACAACTCACATAGCAGGATAAAGCCGATATTCCGCTCTTCTCTGCGCTTCCTCTGCGTACTTTGCGGCTCTGCGGTTAACCCCTCTCTATCTCTCTATTCTCTTAAAAAACGCACTTGAATTGCAGAGCCGGAAAGAGATTTAATTCATACATGGCCTCTTTCCCATACTCCCCATAAAGCTTTTCATTATACTCTTTTGCAGCAAGTCCTGCGCCATTAATGCCGCCCAGATACCAGCCTGCTTCTAAGCTGGCGACAATTGTTCCCAGTGCTATATGGTTCTTTTCATAAAGTTGCCAAGCTGCTGCTGTGAATAGCGCATTCAGTACAAAGGAGGTAATAGCAGATTGAGGCTGCCCAACATAATAATACCCCATTCCTGGAAGCAGAGCATTGAGGGTTTGAGCTTTGCGTACAGAAAGCGCTTCGCATTGGTAGCGCTGCATCCAGGACATTAGCGCCTCTTTTTGAGGATGATTTTCAGCATAGACACCTATATCTAAAAATTTTCCCTCGCGCACTGCTGTCCCTAAAAGCAGATTTTTTGCTGTTTCCGGATAGTATTTCTCTAAAAGCATCAAAGCGGCGCAAGCTTTATCTTCTATCCCTATTTGATGGTAAGATTCATAGAGAATGATAAGTAAATTTTCCAGCGCGGGAAAGCTAATTTCCACTTCTGATAGAGAGTGGGATTCGTAATATTCAATTGCATCACCATAGCGGTTACCTAAGAAATAGCAAAGCACAATGTTGTATTCAATGTGGCTCTTTAAATCAATGCGGGCCAAAGGAAGAAGTGCAAGAGCGCGTTTATAGGCAGTAATGGCTCGATATAAATCCAATTCCCGGGTAAAGGAGTTGCCGATACGGATCTCTCTTCCCCAATCTGTAATTTCTTCTAAAGGTTCCAGAGGCTCAAAGGCACTAGGAAGGCGTTGAGTGAGTTTTTGAGGCGCTGTGTAATGAATACGCGGTTCAAGCAGCATTGAAGAGGAGTGAGTGCACCCCGTTAAAAATAAAAGAAGCGAAAAAAATTGAAAAATTACTCTTGCGCCCAATCGTAAGTTTCCTTGAGGTTAAAGTAGTCCAATGCTTCTTCTGTTTCGTATTCACCGCGGTGTCTGTTGCGTGTTTTCTCTCTAAAGATGTCTTGCTGACGTTTAGTTTCAGTGTGTATTTTTTGGCCTTCAATAATCTTGGGTCGTATAAAGATCATAATATTGCTGTTGTTATCTTGATTGCCTCTGGATTTAAACAGGCCGCCAATGAAGGGGACGCCACCGAGGCAGGGGACTTGCGTATTGACCTGACTCTCTTGTTTTTGCATTAGGCCGCTTAAAATAAGGAAGTATTCATTGGGAATATGGACAACTGTTTTAGTTTTACTCTTATTTGTTGTGGGACCTACATTTGTCACCGCTGCTGTAGAAGAAGAAGCTGTTGTTCGAACATTGCTAGAAGAAGAGCTGCTGCTACCTTGGCTAGCAACCTCATCGCTGATTTCTTGTTCAATTTCAAGCGTAATCATGTCGTTATGGCGAATATGCGGGGTCACTTTTAGGCTTGTTCCCACATCGCGATACTCGACGTTTTGGGTAATCTGATTGTTTTGACTGCTTGTAATGGTTTCCGTAGTATAGGCAGTATTGATCCCCACAAAGACTTCTGCCGTCTTGTTATCTTCGACAACAATTTTTGGATTTAGTACCACTTGAACATGGTTATCGGTATGCAGAGCTGTGACTAAGGCGCCGATGCTATTGAAAACAAGCGAACCGTGTTGGACATTACGTCCAATGACTCCCAAATTAAAAGTGTTCCCATTAAAGAAGTTGGGAATAAGAGAAGAACTGCTGCCACTGACCGCATTAAGTTGATTGTTAAGAGTGGGATCTTGTGTAAGGTTAGAGTGGCTACCTCCTGCTGTTTCTCCTCCGCCAAAGCGGGTATCTAAGTTAACGCCATAACTGAGTGAATCGTTGAGAGAAGTGCGGATGATGAGCATTTCTACAAGGACTTGGCGCACAGGAATATCGAGTTGATAAATGAGGTCACGCACTTTTGTTATAGAACGTGGAGAGCCGGTAATGAGAAGGGAGTTAGAGGATTCCAATAATTGGATGCTATTAATGGCCAATAAAAGCTCAGAGGGCTGTTGCCTCTCTTTCTCTTCAGCACCTAATTTTTCGGCCAGAGCATAAAGAGCTGTGACAATTTCATTTCCCTGGCGATTTAATAATTTATGTACAATAAATTCAGTGCTGTCTAAGTGGGGACCTGACTTGCCTGCTTGCCATTGGCCTTGTTTGGATTCTCTTGCTGTAGGAGAAGCTCCTAATTCTTCAAGACCATCAAAGAAGAGATCATTCTGATCTAATAGTTTACTGCGGCCTTTGCCAAATTCAAATCGCTGTGCTTTAGAGGCTTGATCTAAATAAAGTTTTTCTGCTGGCGTTAAATAGTCTTCGTCTTTCTTTTCCTCAATTTTTGGAGGGGCAGGTTTTGTTTTGGGTGTATTTTCTTCTATTAAACGAGCTCTTTCCGATGCAGATAGAGAGCGTAAATAGTTTAAAAGAGCCTCACGATCAGCTTGTGAGCCTGGGATCTTATTAGCGCTACTTTCCTCTCCGTCATTCTGCAGTCTAAGCCTTTCTTCCGGAGATAACCCACTTAAATAACGCTGAAGCATTTCTTGAAGGTTTTTGGAAAGATTTTGGGAGAGTGAAGGAACTCCAAAGTCTTCTTTGCGTAGATTTTGGATAGAAAGAATGCGTGTCTCTCCGGCCGTGGAATCAATTTTTTTAAGAATAGCCATCGCCTTTTCTACCAAGTGGGAAGAAGAGACAATAAAAATGCTATTGGTTGTTGTGTGCGGCACGATGCTGATAGGAGTCTCTCCGGCAATAGGCTCCATTAACTGCCTCAATAGCTGCACAACAGTCTCTACAGATTCATTTTGGATGACATATTGTCCGACTTCCGAGCCCGTGAAAGGTTTGTCTAATTTTTCAATAATTTGCGAAACTTTTTCAATATTGGGCGCGATATCTGTAATGATGAGATGATTGGTAGCTGGATTGGATTCGACGATGGCAAGGTGAGAGAGGAGAGGTTGGAGGATGTCAATAAGGTTTTGAGGAGGAGTATTTTCCACTACAAAGACTTTTGTAATGTAGTCCTTGTTTTTTGGAATAGCCTCTTCATGACCTATAACGGTGCCAGGGCTATTGGTTGTTTCATTTCTGTGAATGATGAGATTGTTGCCTACTTCCATTAAGGAAAGATTATGTACACGTAACTCTTGTAAAAGAGTAGCCATGACATTTTCAAGCGAGGTGGGCTTTGTTGAGATAATGGTCACATTGAAATCAAGATCGGCTTTGTCAAAGATAAAGTTCTTATTAGTGAGTTTACTGATGAAATTGAACCATGGATTATTGAGGAGTTCAAGAAAATCGGTTGTGACTCAGCAAAGGATGTACTTGCCATCTCTATTGATGATTTGGTAAAACGCACCGACCTTGAAGAAGAAACTATTCGTGAAGTTGTAAGAATTCTGAATGAAGAGTTTGAATAAGCTAAATTTGCAGCCA
>CALBHK010000026.1 GCA_937894565.1 uncultured Chlamydiae bacterium | reverse complement strand
CTCACTGAGAATCAAAATATTACATTTTTCTAACCAGAGAAGAGCGGAATGTCGGGTGAACACAACAGAAAAATGAGTCGAGTAGCGCAGAAGTGAGGTTCCTTCCGGGCTACGCGACTTCTTCTTTTTTTATCCTATTTTTACATAATTTGAACACTTTAATTTGATTCTGAAGAATCAGACCACCAATTTATTTCTCCGCGATCATATTTATCGCCAAAATCATCGATGAGAACTGTTAATACCCCTCCATAACCAATCGAAGCAACAACATATCCTATAGCATTAATGGGCGGAAACGGCACTACAGATAAGAATGCACCAGCACAAGCTATCGTAACGTAGATCGTCATTTTAGTGCTCACATTCCCATGTTGAGATCCATTTTCAAGATCATTTCCCTTTGCATAAAAACTTCTAGTATCAAAAGCTGCATATTTCACACTTGATGACAAATATTCAACGCCTTGAGTATTGCTTTGATATGACATTATCTCATCTATATTAAGCTCTGGATCCATTCTAAGACATGATTCGTATTCTTCTTGAGTGATCTCTTCTTTTGTTTCTATAATCTCCATAATGCTTCTTTCAACGATATTATTAAAATCAATATCATCATCATCAAATTCATCATCATCATCAAATTCATCATCATCATCCATAGATATCTCAAAGCCCTTTCTCTTAGCTTTACAGCCAAAAAGCTTTTTTACTTCTTTGTTAACATCTGACAATAAGTACCCTGTTTCTTCTTCTGCTTTCCAACAAACCTCATCTATGTAATCTGAGATTGCTATTTTAAAACCAATCTTCCTACAACACTTCTTACATTTCTTAGTGAGTTTTATGCTTTCTTTTATATTATCTTTTTTTAACTTGTAAAATCTGTACCCATATATGCACAGTTTACCGATGTAATAAGGAGCAATCAAAGTGGAAAAAGAAAGCTTAAACTTAGGATTAGCCGCCCCATCTGGGTTCTCTATTTTATACAAATAGCGGTCGGGCATCTGTTGATGAGAACACGCAATTGATGCATTTAAGAAACACAACAAAGTAAAAAATACAACTGACTGCTTTAAACACCTATACATTTTTACTCCTTATTGTAAAATAATTTTAACAAACAACTCTCTAAAGATAAGACTTGTTCCATAAAAGAACAAAATGCAAAAAAATGATATCCTCATTAATTTGTACTTCTGTTTTTCATTCAATGGAACAACATAGCGATCGGTAAAATAAATAGTCAAAATGCTAAAAATCTGAATCATGATAATTGAAAAAAAAGATGAAAGTGAATTCCTATTATCTGACAAATTTTTGTTAACAAATATCGCCATGGCGACATAGAATAATATAGCCACACACGATCCAAGAAGTGAGTACTGTATAATTTTTTTCATTTTTCTAATCCTTATTTCCTCTTTTTGAGAGTATCTATAACGATTGCTTTTCACTTCACTTAAAGATGTTGTCAATTTATCCCATATCTTTTTATTGAAATGCCATTTTCAAGCAATCACGAGTCATTAAACAATAATTTAAAATTTACATGCAAGAAAAAAATAAAATACGTGAAAAATCACAAAGACAGGGGCTGAGAGTATTTATCGTGATGCTTATGACTATGAAACCTCTTTACATAAACAATGCAATGATCGCCCTGGCAATTCTTTATCTTTCCTCTTCTTTTGTAAAAAGCAATCTTGTACAATCACAATCTCTAACCTTTAAACGTAAAACTGATGGATATTGAATTATTATTTTTAATCATTTTGACTGCTTTTTTTGGCCTGCTTCTGGGGGCTGCCAGCATGTGGCTGATCCACCGCTTTAAAGTGGGCAGCTACCAATCTTTAAGTCGGGAAATTGTCCAAAAAGCCCAAATGGAAGCAGAAATTTTAAAGAAGAATACAGAGCTTAAAGTGCAGCAAATCCAATCGGATGGCAGGGAAGAATTAGAGGAGCTGATCCAGCGCGAAAAAAAGAAGATCAGTGAAGAAAAAAGACGTTTAGAAGACAAAGAAGACAAAGTAGAAAGACGCATGTCCTTAGTTGAAAAAAAACTCTCCGAAATCGATAAGAGAGAATCTGTGATGGAGAGCCGTAAAGAGCGTACCGAACAAGAAAAACTCGAAACGATGAAATTAAAAAAAGAGCTTATTCAGTCTCTAGAAAAACTCTCTTTCCTAACAAAAGAAGAGGCAGCCACGGCTCTTCTAAAACAGCTCGAAGATGATATTAAAATAGAAAAAGCCATCCTCATCCATCGTTTAAACAAAGAGAGTGAAGAAGAAGCAGAAGAAAAAGCTAAATCCATTCTTGCGACTGTAATCAGCCGCCTTGCTGTCCCCTGCGTCTCTGAAACCACAGTCACAACCCTCTCATTACCTAGCGAAGAGATGAAGGGGCGTATCATCGGACGCGACGGACGCAACATCCGCTCTTTGGAAAGAGAGACAGGTGTTAATTTTCTTATTGACGACTCTCCCGGAGTGGTTGTGATCTCCGGCTATGATCCCGTTAGGCGCGAAATCGCTAAAACAGCCCTTAAAGAACTTTTAACAGACGGAAGAATCCATCCCACACGCATTGAAGAGGTTGTTGAAAAGGCCTCCAATACAGTGAACAAAGAAATTAAATCCTTCGGAGAAGATGCCGCTCTGCGCACACAGACAATGGGTCTGCACCCTGAACTCATTAAACTTCTTGGCAAGCTAAGATACCGTTATAGTTATGGTCAAAATGTTTTAGAACACTCTATGGAAGTTTCCCACTTGATGGGCATTATGGCCGAAGAAATGGGACTAAACAGCAGATTAGCACGACGTATCGGCCTCTTGCATGACATCGGTAAAGCTGCTTCTCATGAAATTAACGGCTCGCACGCCTTAATCGGTAGAGATTTGGCCCTTAAATATGGCGAACAGAGCGAAGTGGCTAATGGCATTGGCTGCCACCATGGGGAAATTCCTCCCACTACAGTAGAGGGTTGTCTTTGCTCTTCGGCTGATGCAATCTCCGCCTCGCGCCCAGGAGCCCGTGTAGAAGCTTTAGAAGAATACATTAAAAGACTTAAACGTTTGGAAGAGATTGCTTTTGAATTTCCCGGCATTGAAAAAGCGTATGCAATGCAAGCGGGCAGAGAGATCCGCGTCATCGTCATGCCGCAAATGATAGATGATAGCGGAATTATCAATTTGGCCAGAGACCTATCCAAACGTATCGAAAGTGAATTGAGCTATCCCGGCAAGATCAAAGTCACCGTCCTACGAGAAAGTCAAGTCGTCCACTACGCATTGTAGAGATTTATAGAGCCGAAAAAAGAGAGAGAAAGAGAGAAAGGAAGAGAAAGAGAGAGGGGGAAAGCTAACCGCAGAGCCGCAAAGTACGCAGAGGAAACGCAGAGAAGAGGACCAACGAAAACGATATCGATAAGAACGATGAAATGAAAGGTGGCTTCAATAAATAAAACTGAAAAAATTTTGCAGCCAATAAATAATTTCTCAAGA
>CALBHK010000025.1 GCA_937894565.1 uncultured Chlamydiae bacterium | reverse complement strand
ACGTGTGCTCTTCCGATCTGTTTAAATTTGAATGTTCGTGAGCCTTTTTTAAGATTTTTGGTGTTGAAAAAAATAAACAGGATGGAACTATGTTCAATCGTTATGTGCTTTTGATAGCAACTTTTTTAATGATAGGAAATGAGGTTTTGCAAGCTGCAACAACTGCAACAGCTACTGTAACCTACACAATTTCCTTGTTTGATGCGATTACAGTTTCTGGTAATCCAGCTGCCTTAACAATCAATACAGCTGTTGCCGGTAGTGCTCCTACTAGCGCTACAGATGCAACCACAACATATGCAGTAACCACGACAAATAGCACTGCCAGAAAAATTACAGGCGCTATTGGATCAGCCATGCCCACCGGTGTGACGTTATCTATTTCACTGGCAGCCCCTACGGGAGGGACCTCTACGGGAAGTACAGCTATGAGCACTACTGCAGCTAGTTTGGTAACAGGAATTAGTAATATAGCTCAAGGCAGTTTGGCAATTACTTATACTCTTGCCGCAACAGTGAGCGCTGCTGCAGCTACTGCAGCAACAGCTACAGTGACTTACACGGTTGGGCCATGATCTTACTTAGATCGCTTTCGAAACTTGCTTCATGAAAAAAAATTAGTATTTTTTCATGAAGCAAGTTTCGAGAGTGGTCTAAGTTTGTTGTACTAAAATTTTTATTACATTAAGATTCTGAGAAAAGGGAGTGCCACGTTGTCTGCTACTGAGCTTATGAAATATGCTGCGTTGTTTGTTTTAAACAAAGCAAGTGATGTGAAAAATATTTTTTTGATTTTCTCTCTGCTTTCCCCCTTTTTTGCAGAGGCTCTGCAGGTAAGTGATTTTTCTGTCGTAGAAAAGTTAAAACCGGGTGAAAAAAAACAGGTGAGCCTTACCTTGTTTAACGATCGCGATACAGAGGAACAGGTGAATTTAAGTTTGGTGGACTATGGCTGTAACAGTGAGGGACAGCATTTTTTTGGTGATCTTCCGGAAAAAGCGATGCGCAGTAACATTTCTTGGGTGCATTTGGGGCAGGATCGAGTGAAATTAGCCCCGCAAGAGAGGCGTGCTATTTATTATGTGATTGAGGTCCCTAAAGACTCCTCTCTTAAGGGAAGTTATTGGAGTGTTTTATTAATCGAACCAACTGAAATTTTAAATGCGGAAAATCTGGAAAAAGGACAATTTAAGGTGAATGTGAAGATTCGTTATGCTCACCATATTGTCACCAATATAGGAGAGGGGACTACTGCACTTAAATTATTCAAAAAAGAAATTAAGGAAATTGAAGGAAAACGTTATCTTTGTATACATGTGCTTAATGAGGGGGATCAGTTTTTTGTTCCTTCGCTCACTCTTAAGTTGTATGACAGAAAAGGGGTTCTTAAAAAAACATTAGAAACCCAAACAGAACGTCTTTATCCGGGTAATCCTCAATCATTTTTAGTTGATATTGGGGATTTAACAGAAGATGAACTACGTAATGAACTTTCGGGGTTTGTGCTCTTTGATGCAAAAGGCGATCATGTATTTGGAGATCGGTTTACCTATCCATGATTTTTTTACGCATTCTTTTTTGTGTTTTTTTATTTTTGATAAATTGTTCAGAAATATTGGCTTTTGGTGCTATCAACATTACTTCTGAAAAAGAGTTGATCGCTAAAGAAGATGAGTTGATTTTCATTAGCTGTTTAATTAATAACGAAAATTCTGAGCTTCTTGAAGATTCTTTACTCATATCTTGTCCCCACGACTGGCCGGTGATTCCAGTTAAAGAAATAGAATTGTGTCTGAAAGAAAATGAAAGTTGTTTGCATGTTTTTGGAGTTAAAATTCCACCCCTTACTCCTGCAGGTGAGTATAAGATTTCTCTTCATTTGAGAGAGAGTGGAGACTCTAGTTTTATTTCTGTTAAAATTCTTCCTAAAATTGCATTTAATGTGAGGTTGAAAGAAATAGCAAAGTGCTACGTTGCAGACAGGCCTATTAATTTGGAACTTATTTGCTCTAATAGAAGTAACTGCCCTACTTCATTTTTTCTTGAAATAGGGGGAGATCCTTGCTGTGAAATGCAATATGATTCTTCAAGCTTACTTTTGGATGGGGAAGAAGATCATTCTGTGATGCTGCATCTACGTCCCAGGTTAGGAATTCACGATGATAAGCAATTTATTTTTCTTAAGGTTTTTAATAGTGAAACTAAAGAGTTGCTCTATCAAGATACTTATACTCTTTCATTTGCCTCTTTTTTAGAGAAAGAAGACGATCCCTTTATTCGTATTCCTGCAGCATTTACAGCCCTAACTTTGGGCGATAATTCTAAGATAGTTGGTGCTCTTGAGTGGAGAGGGTCTGGGATTATTGATCCTTTGCGTGAACGCTATCTGGATTTTGTCTTTCGTATCCCTACAGACAATCGCAATGTGATTTATGGAGTAGACCAAAGGCTTTATCTTGAAATTGGCGAACCGGACTGGAGTGTTGTATTTGGGGATTCTCTCTATACTCTCACTCCTTTAACTCAAAGGCATCGTTATGGAAGAGGATTTGGTTTTGATATTGAAAAAAAAAGAATGATGGCAGGTCTTCACTACACTCAAAATACATTTGATAATGATTATAATCCAAAGGAGTGGGGGGGCTACTTGGGGTTTGTTCCAAATAACAAATTTTCTACATCGATGAACTACTTTTATCGCTCTCTTAAGGGAAAAAAATCTTCTCATATTCTTTCAGTAGCTTCGCAGTTGAGGGTGGCACCATGGATGCGATTAGAATTAGAAGGCGGTAAGAATCTAGCCGAACACCGTTCAGGTCATGATAAGTGGGCGTTTCGTTTGCATACAGATGGTAAAATTTTTAAAGATGTCTGGTTTGATTTGGAAAAAATCTATGCGGGCAGATCTTTTCATGGTTACTATAACCATTTAAACCTTTTGTCTGCTCTTGTAGACTTTCCTCTGCTTGCGCGTATGAGAGCTAATTTCAACCTTACGCATTTTAAACAAGGCTCTCAAGCTAATCATGGTCATTTAAACAGTTGTAAGCCTTATCAAAGACAGTATGGAATGAACCTTTCTTACTATTTTTTAAACGGAAATTCTTTAACTTTTAATGGGACACTATTGCGCGCTTGGAATACGGGGGGGGGCGAGCCATATAATTTTTATCAAAAATGGGGAGGAGTGACAGCTTTTGTTCCTTTTAGGGGGTGGAGTTTAGTTGGAACAGCTTCATTAGGGGCTCAAGAAGATTATTTAAAAAAAACAAAAGGAGAGTTGATACAAAGATACAATCTTACTATGAGTAAACAGCTTACAGATAGAATATCAGGTGCTTTTTTTTATGATGGAGGCAATACAAATTATTATGAAGCAGCCTCATGGGCAACAAGTGTGGGGGGATCGCTTAGTTACCGCTATTATCGAAACTCGTTTGCTGAGTTGTTTTTACAAAAAGTAAGAAATAAAAAAGATGAGTATCTGTTTGATCAGGTTAGTTTTAAGTGGAGTCATCTCACCTCTTCTCAGCATGTATGGGAGGCTTCTGTTCAATATTTTCATTATAAAACACATTATCCTAATGATTTTCTTTTTCTTGTTTCCTATACAGTCCCATTTGGATTACCGGTCTCTAGGCGTAAAGATATTGGAGATGTAAGCGGTTATGTTGTGAATGTGCAGAAAACATACCCATTCAGGGAGCCTTGCTGAGTATGGGCGAGAAGCAGTGTCTTACAGATCGTAAGGGAAAATTTGTATTTAAGAATGTGCAATCAGGTCAGCAGAGTGTGAACATGGAAATTTTACCTAAGCAAATTGTGACAACTCAATCTAAGCCGTTAGAATTAATAGTTGAGGGAGGAAAAAATAACAGCGTGCTTGTCGATGTGACAGAATGTTGTACTATAAGTGGAGATATTGTGAGCTGTGTTTATCAAGATACAGTGGATCTGTTTACGGGTATAAATTCTCAAACAGAGAATTTAAAAATAGTAGGGAGCTCTCCTATTAGAGGAATTGAGTGCGTTGTTAGCGGCGCAGATGAGGTTTATTCTACTTTTTCAGATGAAAAAGGAAGGTTTTTATTTTCTAATTTAAGGCCTGGTATTTGGAAAGTAAGCGTACTTAGCTATGGACTTCCAGACTTTCATTACTTAAATTATAATGATCTCGTTTTGGATTTGAAATCACAAGATCATAAAAAGGTCCATTTTAAAGCGCTCCCTGTTTTACGTCCCGTTCGACCTTTGAGTAAATAATTTTTTTGACAAAATTGCAAGCAACAAGTTAGTGTGAAGCTTTATTAAAATAGTCGTGGGAGGGGGGGGATGGTCTTTTTTAAAAATTACCTACAGTGTTTTGGCGGTATTGCTTTAGCTGCATTAGTGATTTCTGACTCTCAAATGTTAGAGGCAGCTTGGACAACTCCTGTTGTTATTTCTGATTCTATTTCTGATCAACCGAATATTGCTGTAGATTTATCTGGAAACGCGGTAGCTGTTTGGCAAGGATTTGATGGAAATAATTATGTGATTCAATCTTCTAAGTTACCTTATAGTGGAAACTGGAGTCAAATTACGACACTTTCTAGTGCGGGACAAGATGCGCAAGGCTGCCGAGTGGCTATTGATAGTTCGGGGAATGCTGTTTCTTCATGGAGTCGTTTTGATGGCAATTACTCAATTATACAAAGTGCAAGTTTGCCTTATAATAGTTCTTGGTCGCAATCTGTTAATGTTTCGCTCTCTGGCGCTAATGCAGAAGCTCCGGAACTTGCGATGGACTATATTGGAAGTGTTGGTAATGCCGTATTGGTCTGGCATCGCTATAATGGGTCTAATTTTATTGTGCAAGGATCTCAGTTAGAGTCTGGGGGCAGTTGGTCTACCCCTGATAATCTCTCTGCTTCCGGACAAGATGCTTTTATTCCTGAAGTGGCTGTAGATTCTAATGGAAATGCCATTACTATTTTTTCTAGATATAACACCTCGGAATTTACTTCATGCACAGTTTCTTTGTTGCATGGTCAAAATTGGAGTTCAAGTTCAACTCTTTCTAATCCTTCACAGCCCGCTAATGGTCCTCAAGTAGCTCTTGATCCTTCCGGCAATGCGGTAGCTGTTTGGAGTGAATTTAATGGGACGAATTATGTGATAAAAACATCCAATTTGCCTTATGGTTCAAGTTGGTCAACAGTGCAATCTTTATCAGATAGTTCTCAGAATGCTTTTGCTCCTTCAGTGAGCTTGGATGGGGATGGAAATGCAGTTGTAGCTTGGCTTAGATTTGATGGATCTAATTATATAGTGCAAGCAGCTGTTGCCTCCTTCGGGGGATCCTGGTCTACGCCCGTTAACCTCTCTTCTTCCGGAGAAGATGCCAATAATGTGATGGTAAAGATGAATTCTGCAGGTCAAGCTCTAGTGGTTTGGGATCAGACAAGTGCAACCGATTCCTGCGTTTATTCAGCTTCTTATTCTATAGGTGGAACTTGGGGTTCAACAGAAAGCGTCTCTTCAAGAGGAAATTTTGCTCGTTTTCCATCTGTTGGGTTAGATAGTTCCGGTAATGCGGTGGCTGTGTGGCTTCAGTTTGATGGGACAAAAGATGTTGTTTATGGATCTAGCTTATAAAAAGTTAGCTTTAAACTTAGAAGGTTTTTTAATTTTTTTTTGACAACATGAGTTGGGAAAAGTTAATTTAAATTATTAATAATGTAGTAGTGGAGAAGAATGTGGTATTTTTAAAAAATCGTCTGTGTCCTTTTGGTGGTATTGCTTTAGCTGTGTTACTGATCTTTACCTCTCAAATGTTAGAAGGAGCTTGGACAACTCCTATAGCTATATCTGATTCCAATTCTGATCAGCCCAGTATTGCTGTCGATTTGTCTGGTAATGCTGTGGCTGTTTGGCAAGGATTTGATGGGGATAATTATGTGATTCAATCTTCTAAATTACCATATATTGGAAGTTGGAGCCAAATAACAACACTTTCTGTTTCGGGGCAAGATGCTCAAGCGTGCCGGGTGGCTGTTGATAGTTTGGGGAATGCTGTTTCTGTTTGGAGTCGTTTTGATGGCTATTACTCAATTATACAAGGTGCAAAATCATCCCTTAATGGTTCTTGGTCTACACCAGTTAATCTATCAGAGTCTGGCGCCAATGCTGAGGCTCCCGAAATTGCGATGGATTATATCGGAACAGTTCGAAATGCAGTAGCGGTCTGGCATCGCTATAATGAATCGAATTTTATTGTGCAATCTTCTCAGTTGCCTTCTGGAGGCAATTGGTCTACACCAGATAATGTTTCTGCTTCTGGGCAAGATGCTCTTATTCCTGAGGTTGTTGTCGATCTTTATGGAAATGCCGTTTCTATTTTTTCTAAGTATAATGGTTCTGTGTTCTCCACATCCGCTGTCCATCAGTTGCAGGCTCAGAATTGGGGGTCAAGTTATACCCTTTCTACTCCTTCGCAACCATCAAATGGTTCGAGTGTGGCAATGGATTCGGTTGGTAATGCGGTGGCTGTGTGGAGTGAATTTAATGGAACAAAATATGTTGTAAAATCATCCAAATTGCCATACGGAGGCAGTTGGTCTACACCTCAAATCCTATCAAATAGTAGTGAAGATGCCTTTTCTCCTTCAGTGGGTATGAGTGCTGATGGAACTACAGTTGTAGCTTGGATTGGATTTAATGGGTCTAATTATATTGCTCAAGCTTCCTCATCCTCTTTTCTTGGCAGCTGGTCTACTCCTGATAATCTCTCATCTTCAGGTGAGGATGTAAGTAATATTGTTTTAAAAATAAATACTTTAGGTCGTGCTGTGGTGGTTTGGGATCAGACAGATGGAACCGATTCTTCTATTTATTCGGCTTCTTATACACCTACAATATTAGGTGGATCATGGAGTTCAGCAATTAGGGCCTCTTCGCAAGGGGAGTTTGCTTATTTTCCTGTGGTAGGAGTGGATTCTGTTGGAAATGCGGTCGCTATTTGGCTGCAGTTTGATGGCATTGGGTATGTTGTGTATGGATCCACTTTAGCTTTTCTATAACAGAGGGTTAAGAAATGGAATGTTACGGCGTTTTTTATTGGATAGATTTTAACTTTTAGGAGGTTTGAATGGGTAGTTTTTCTTTAATGAGGGTATTAAAGTGTTTTGGCTTGACTATAGTGTTTTTAAGTTTTTTAATGACAAATCCTCTAAAAGCCGCCAGCTGGTCAACCCCTGTGGAGCTTTCTTCAGATGAGATGAATGCAGTAGGCGCTCAAGTTGCTTTAGATGCAAAAGGAGGAGCTATTGCTTTGTGGTCTGAATTTGATGGCAGTAAATATGTGATTAAAGCTTCTTCTTGTGAGAAGATCGGAAATTGGTCGATTCCTTATATTATTTCTTCTTCTGATGGAGATGCTTTTTTTCCAAAAATAGCTATTGATAGTAAGGGAAATGCAATTGCTATTTGGTCTGTTAAAAACGGAAGCAATTCTGTAATTCAGACCGCTAGCAAAGCTTTTAAAAAGCAATGGTCATCAGCTGTTAATATTTCTGATATAAATAGCCATGCGGAAGGGGCTCGAATTGCTGTGAATGAAGATGGAAAAGCCTATGTTGTCTGGCAGCATTATAACGGTTTTCAAAACGTTATTCAGTTTGTGCAGAAATCACCAAAAAGAGGAGATTGGACCTCTCCGTTGACTTTATCGGTTATTCCTTCTAATGCATTGGGAGACCTTGAACCAAAAATTGTCATGATTGGCAAGGGGGATTTGCTTGTCACATGGATCAATCAAGATACTTTTTCTGTGCAAGCAGTTACAAAACTAAAAGACCGTTCTTGGAGTGAGCCTATTGAGTTGTCAGCCTCTTTAGAGCTTGTTAAAAATGTGCAGCTAGCTACAGATCAAAATGGAAATGCTATTGTGTCATGGACAAGAAAAGTAGAAGATCATACAGTTATTCAAGCAAATATTAAATCTTCTTCCGGTACGTGGTCTGGAGCTGTAGATCTTTCTGATTCTGATCAGAATTCCGATTTTTCATCCTTAACCATGACTCCAAACGGAAGTGCCTTAATTGCATGGCAGCAATCAGATGGTATTTATTCTGTTATTAAAGGGGCAAAAAAAACCCTTAATGGTCATTGGAGCCTTCCTTTTGATTTAACATTAACAGGTCAAGATGCCTCTCAACCTTATGTGACAGCTGATTCTTTTAATACATATGCGGTTGTTTGGAAACGCAGCGATGGTTTTAATTTTGTAATCGAATCTTCAAGGAGTCTAAAAGGAAATAAGTGGTCTGAGACCTCTACGCTTTCTTTAACGGGGGAGGATGCTTCAACTCCTCAATTGGATATAGATAAATTGGGTAATAGTGTGGCTGTGTGGCAGGGATCAAATGGATTACATAGCATTATTCAAACTTCTTTTAAGTCGAAAGCAGAATAAAAAAAGCCAGAAAAAATAATGAAAATATGGAATACCCACCCCTTAAGGGGTGGGGTTATTTAATCCTTTTTATTGGGAGAGGTTTCAACCCCTTCCCAATAATCCTAGAAACGGCAGTTGAATCCGGAAACAAAGCACATCT
>CALBHK010000024.1 GCA_937894565.1 uncultured Chlamydiae bacterium | reverse complement strand
CTAATATGGCTCGTCTATTTGCCACTTTCCTTGGCATGTCGGGCACTCCCTGGAATGCCCATCTACTCTTAGAACGTCTTGTTTATACCCCAGATATAGGCTCTGAGGGTAAGATCATGCAGAAATGGCGTAAAGAGAAGACTCCAGTTATTAATGTGAAGAATTTTATCTCCGTCTCTTCTTTCATGGAACAATGCTGTACAGGAGAAATTTCAAGTATCATCGATACGGGAGGGTTTTTTAAAAATTTTGGATCGAACAGAAAAGTAGCTGAGGAAATTTTAGATTATCTCAAAGAGCCCATAAAAGCTGTGCTCTTTTTTGAAGAAAATGAGCTCTATATGTGGGAGAAAGGCAAAGAGCCCAAATGCTTGGGCGGGACCGATAATATCCCGCTTGATCCTGAAACATACTTTGTCTATTACGACCATCTGCATATCACAGGAGCAGACATTTATCAAAAACCCAAAGCCAAAGCTGTCATGACATTTGATAAGCATAAGGTGACTCAAAGGGACTCTAACCAGGGCGGTAAACGTTTAAGGCAAGATAGCCAAAGACTAGTTGTGGCTTGTATTCAGGAAGAGGGAGAAAAAGAGTGGGGATTTGATGATGTGTTATCAAAGGCCGCTCAAACACAAAAAGAGCAGATCCAAGAAGCGGCGTTGATTCTCTGCAAGCAAGAGATTGATAGCCTTTTTGCTCACTATGCTGATGAAAAACTTGCCTTTTTAAGTAAGAATAGCAATCAGATGAGCGATAAAATCATTGCTCAAACAATTAGGGATTTTCAAGAATTTCTTGTTATAAAAACAGAAGAAGATTTTTATGAGCAGCATGGTAGATTGAAAGGGGCAGTGGATACAAAAGAGATGCTGCAAGAGTATTTAACGAAAAAGCTAAAGGCTTATGGAAAAATAGAGGAAAATTTTCAAATTCAAAAAGAAGCAAGGAAAATCACTGTTCGTATTGAAAATAGCACTGTGTTGCCAAAGACAATTCTCACCTCCTCCAATCCTGACCGAGAACAAACTGTGGAGGTAGATGTAGATACAGATGTCAATAAAGATCAGGATCTCAATAAGGATACAGAAAAAGAGCAAGAGCGAGAGCTGAACTTTTATACTGGAATTGAGGAATTCGAGATAAAGCCAGAATCTGAAATGAATGAAAAAAAGCTTTTAGCTATTATACAGGGGGAAAAATTAACATCAATTCGCGACCAACTGGACAAATATAAGTATTGGCACCCCTATAGCAAACTCTTTAATCAAGACATTTGTGCAACTGATAACTTTTACTATAGCACAAAGCAGGTATTACCTGTTTTTCATAAAATGCAAAAACCGGCTGAAGAGATTCTTTTCTTCGAGACAAAAGAAGGGGTGAAAGCGGTCTTTGTTTCTGAGGCAGAATGTAGATCCATTAAAAACATTTTGAAAAAAGAACATAAAAAGAAAAGCTCTCTTTTTGACCATGTATGGCTTGTGCAGCCTAATGGAACACAACTCATTGAAAATCCCCATAACCCCTTTGTGATTGAAGAAGATGCGATCATGCCTGTATTAATTGAGTGCAATGTCTTTGGCGGACATTTAAGTTTTTTAGCAGAATATACAGAGCATACGCATACTTATCTTTTAGATGGAGATGAAGAGAGTCAGAAATTAAAGCTCTATTTCTTACAACTTAGAGGGCATCAGAAAAAGGCTATTTTTAAAACAAGCCTGGCTTTTAAAACAGGTCAAGAAGAAAAGGGCAGCTCGTTCCTTTTACAAAGCTCTTTAGAGTATGGAAAAAATCAAAAGGGTAAATACAAACCTGATTCTGAATCAGAGGCTCAAGATTGTTCTCTTAACAAAATTAGCCAACTCCATGTTGACTACGTAAAACATTTAAAAAAACCCGAGCAATTGAAACGCCTGCAATCCTGGCAGGTGCCTTTTGTCGAGGTAGATTGTGTGAAAAATCTTCCTTTTCACCTTGTTAAATACTTAAACTCTAAAGAGCAAATGCAAGCGCTTACGAAGGAGCAAGTGAAACATATTCGTGTAGACCAAGCAAAACTTATCCCTCATATTCAGCCCGATTTTTATAGAGAATTCGATCAAATATGGCAGGTGCAAGCAGTCCCTGTTGAACATATCGATAAGATTTCTGAGTTACATGTTTCTAAGTGCAGTGAGGGGCAATTGGCGTCCATCACAGTCAATCAGATCCCAGGGCTTGTCTCTACTCCTTATCTTTTCAGTCATATTCAAGGTGATTTGCTTCATAAGATTCCAAAAGAGTATCATAACCGCATCACATCCAATCAGATTGAACACGTGACTCAAGCAGAAGTGATTGAACAATTAGGCTTGCAAGATCCAAATCTCATCAATGCTTGCCCTTCTCCATTTTTCACTTCCTTATCTAAAGAGCAATTAGAGAAACTGTCTCGTCCTAACATACAAAAATTAACCCACGAGCAGATCTTGCAGATCATAAAGGCAGGCAAATGGAGTGATAATTTAAGAGACAGTCTCTCTAAAAAGCAGATACACAAATTTGACACGCAAGAGCTGATTGATCTGCTTAGCACAGCGCAGATCGCAGATCATCTTACAGAGCAGCAGCTACAATACTTAAAAACACCAGGACAGATCAACGCATGTCCTAGCGGGTTGGTTGCCTCTTTAACAGAAAAACAATTAGAGGAATTGTCTATACA
Organism: uncultured Chlamydiae bacterium; assembly: GCA_937894565.1. Taxonomy (GTDB): domain Bacteria; phylum Chlamydiota; class Chlamydiia; order Chlamydiales; family CALBHK01; genus CALBHK01. The sequence continues at coordinate 5,917 of CALBHK010000024.1, read as the reverse complement.
AAACCTAACAAAAGAGCAGATCACATCCATTGCGCAAGCGCATAAATGGACTCCTTCTTTAAGTAAGAAGCTGTCTGTAGAAAACCAAATACAGCAATTTGATTCGCAGATACTTGTTGGTTTGCTTAGCGTAGAGCAAATTACGGATCATATTAGAGAAAGACAGTTGCCATATTTAGCAACGGAAGACCAAATTAATGCGTGCCCAGAGGAATTATTTACAGCTCTAAGTCAGCAACAATTAGAGCTATTATTGCCTCAGAATGTGCAGAAGTTGACAAATGAGCAGATTACAACCATTGCGCAAGCGCATAAGTGGAGTGAATCTTTAAGCGAGAAGCTGTCTGTAGAAGATCAGATGCAGCAATTTGATTCACAGATTCTTATCGACCTGCTTATTTTAGGTCAGATTAAGGAGTACATTAGAGAAAGACAGCTTATCTTTTTATTCTCAACAGATCAAATCAATGCCTGCCCCTTGGAGTTGATCCCTGATTTAAGCCAGGAACAATTAGAAGAGTTGTCTTTGGAAAATGTACGAAACTTAACAAAAGAGCAGATCACGTCCATTGTAGAAGCAAACAAGTGGAATGTCTCTTTAAGCGAGAAATTGTCTGTAGCGCAGATGCAGGGGTTTGATTCACAGATCTTGATCGATCTGCTGAGTGTAGATCAAATTAAAGAAAACCTCACTCAGGGACAGCTTCCTTATTTAGTTGCAGTAGATCAAATTAATGCATGTCCTATGGAATTAGTTGCTTCTTTAACTCAGGGACAAGTGCAACAGCTGCGTTCTGATGTAATTTTAGAGTATCTGCAGGAAGGTTTCTTTCCACAAGAGCCCCGAGATCTTCTATCTCGGGAACAGGTGATCGCCTTTGCAGAAACTGCAGAGTTGATGCCTTATTTAACGCCTGCACAGATTAATGCGTATTTATCCCCCGAGCATCTGACTTATATTTCTCCTGAGCAGATTAGGGGACTTACCAAAAAAGAGCTTGTCTTATCCCTTAGCGATGAACAGATAGGGCTGTTAGAGACTCCCGAAGCTCTGCAAGCTGTTCCTTTGATGCGTGTGCGTAATTTTCAGACAAAAGATCAGTTCAAAAAACGTCGCGTGATTCAAAAAATTGGGTATGCTTTTGCTATTTTTTCTATGGGGATTATCTCCACCATATTATTGCTTGTAGGTTTCCCCACTTTAGTCGTTCCTGTTGCCCTATTAGTGGGAAGACAGCGAGCCTGGAAGGTGATGACAGCCAACACATCCCGTTTAACGCATCTCTTCCGCGTAGGTGTATTAAATCGACATTAGACATCATTGCTTCTAAAATGGATAAGCAGTATTCTCAGCTTATGCATACATCTTTTTCAAAACTTGTTTCCACTGCTAAGCTGCGCGCTTTGGCGCAGCATCCGGTTGACTTAACCGAAAAAAATCTTCTCACACCTGATCGCATGGACCAATATAAAGCAGAAGGAGCCTCCTGGAAGCTTTTTTATGGGGCCCAGCGCATTAACAAGCAAGTGATGGAAGCTCTTTTTGAATTGGCGCAAGAGTGCAGGGTTTTTCAACAGTATGAGCAGATGCGTCGAGGTGAAGTGATCAATTCTAGCGAAAAGCGGCCTGTCTTACATACTGCTGTTCGTGATTTTTTTGAAAATCCTGTGCCCGAAACCAAAGAGCAGCGCGCACGCGCTTATCAAGAATGCGAAAAGCTGAAACTCTTTCTAGATTCTATTGAGGGAAAGTATACAGATTTAGTAGTCATTGGTATTGGAGGCTCTAATTTAGGTCCCGAAGCGCTTTATCAAAGCTTGAGCAATCACTATTTACCCAATCGCCGCGTGCATTTTATTTCCAATATCGATCCGGACGAATTTACTGTTTTTTCAAGACTTGATCTTGCTCAAACATTAGTGGTTGTCATTTCTAAATCGGGATCGACGCTAGAAACTCAGACAAACGAAGCTTTTGCCAGAGACAAATTTAAAAAAGCAGGCCTTAACCCCATTTCCCACTTTATTGGCATAACCACAGAGGGAAGTGTGATGGACAAGCCAGAAATCTATCTTGAGATGTTTTATGTTTGGGAATATATAGGGGGACGTTTTTGCGGTACCGCTATGCCGGGAGGCATTATTGTTGGATTTGCCTGTGGCTATGCTGTTTATTGGGAAATTTTGCGTGGCGCTCATGCTATGGATGGCGTGGCGGCTTTGCAAGATTCTGCTCAAAACCTTCCTTTATTGTTGGCATTACTTGGAATCTGGAATCGTAATTTTCTTAAATTGCCTTGCTATGCAGTGATTTCTTATGCGCATGCTTTAAGGCGTTTTGCTGCCCACGTGCAGCAACTTGATATGGAATCCAATGGAAAACATGTGGATAAAAATGGGAAGTTCATCGATTTTGATAGCAGCCCTATCGTCTTTGGAGAACCGGGCACTAATGCCCAGCACTCCTTTTTTCAGATGCTGCATCAAGGGACCACGATTGTTCCCATCGAATTTATTGGATGTAAAAATTCTCAATTTGGCCAGGATTATACTTTTCAGGGAAGTAGTTCACAGCAAAAGTTGCTTTCTAGTTTACTTGGTCAAGTGATGGCATTAGCAAGAGGTAAGACGGATGAAAATCCCAATAAACAGTTCCGCGGTAATCGCCCCTCTTCTATGCTTCTTACAGAGCAGTTAACTCCCTTTAGTGCAGGGGCTCTCTATGCTTTATACGAACATAAAATGGCATTTCAAGGTTTTATCTGGCAGATTAATTCATTTGATCAGGAAGGCGTTTCTTTAGGTAAGAAATTGGCTAATGAGGTGCTTGTCGGTTTTAATCATCCTGATGAACAATCTATGGCCGGTTGGTTTTTAAAGCAATGAGCTTTCAAGATACTTTGAAAGAATGGATTGATTATTTACGATCAGAAAGAGGGCTTTCGCCCCACACAATCACAGCCTATCAGCATGATATTGAACAGTTTCATGCGTTTGCTCCAGTGGAAATTAATCAGTTAAGCAAGCAGCACATTATAGACTATTTATCGTATTTGCAATCGAGAGAACTTGCTTTTAGCTCTCGAAGCAGAGCTCTTTTTGCCATCAAGGTCTTTTTTCGTTTTTTAAAAAGAGAAGAAAAAATTAATACTAATGTAGCTCAATATATAGAATCCCCCAAATTGTGGAAGCTCCTGCCTGATGTACTGAGCGTTGAAGAGATGTTCAACTTGCTCAAAGCCCCCGATACAAGCATTGAAAAAGGAGCGCGTGATAAGGCTATTTTAGAGCTGCTCTACGCAACAGGGATGCGGGTCTCTGAACTGTGTGGTTTAAACTTTTATGGGGTCGAAGAAACATGCGTTAAAGTGATGGGAAAGGGGAGTAAAGAGCGCTTAATTCCCGTTGGAAAAAGCGCTATTGATGCCATCGATCACTACATCACCCATTTTCGCAACCAGTGTGAAGAGGGGCGGGAGCGCCCTCTTTTTGTTTCCATTAAGGGGAGTAGAATGAATCGCACAGAGGTTTGGAAAATGGTGAAAGAGTATGCCAAAGAGTTGAAAATAGAAAAAAATATCTTCCCCCACATCTTTAGACACTCCTTTGCCACTCATCTTTTAGACAGGGGAGCTGATCTGCGTGTTATTCAGGAACTTTTGGGCCATTCCAGTATAGGCACAACCGATAGGTATACGCATGTCAGCGCAAGCGGACTCCAGCAATCTTTCGAGCGTTTTCATAACAGAAACTAAAAATTTATAAGCTTATTTGGCTTTATTTTGATGTTTCAGCCATCCAGTTTAAATAGGAGGCATTGCCACCTTCAATTGTACGCCAAAGAATTTCTGGGACTTGATAAGAAGAATTCTTCTCAATCACTTCTCTAATCGCTTCGAAATTTTCTTTTGCCCCTTTTAGAATAACCTTGCTTTCTTGTGCAGTTTCTACCTGATTATTCCATATATAGATAGATTCAATTGAGGGGATGATTTGCGCGCAGGAAACTAATTTTTCCTGAACCAAGTAATGGCAAACTTTACGCGCCTCATCTAAACTGGCGCAGCTCCATTGAATTTCAATAAATCCCGACATGATGTGCCTACAAATTATATTCTTTCATCAGATGATCTTGCATTTCGCTTGAATCTTTAGCGAAATTACGGATGCCTTCGCTGAGTTTTTCCGTTGCCATTTCGTTTTGATTTAACTCCCAACGAAAGTGCGATTCATCATAATGCACTTTTTCAACAGCCTCTACATGAGAAGCATCTAGTTTTTTTTCTACTTTATTTGTGTTTGTTTGCAGTTCTAGAAGCAGATCAGGTGCTATTGTCAAAAAATCGCAGCCAGCCAGTTCCAGAATTTCTCCTGTATTACGAAAGCTTGCGCCCATGATCACGGTGGGGATTTTGTGATATTTATAGTAGTTGAAAATAGAGCGCACAGATAAGACGCCGGGATCAAGCTCTGGGGGATAAGATTCTGTTTTTGTATTTTTCTTATACCAATCTAAAATACGTCCTACAAAAGGAGAGATCAAAGTCACTCCCGCATTACCTGCTTCTATTGCTTGGGGCAAGCTAAACAGGAGGGTCATATTGCAGTGAATTCCCTCTTTTTCTAAGGCGTAAGCTGCTTTAAAGCCCTCCCAGGTAGAGGCTAACTTGATTAAAATGCGGTCTCTTTCTATGCCGATCTCTTCATAAAGATGCACTAATCTTTTCGCTCGCTCGATGCTTTTTTGTATATCGAAAGAGAGGTGGGCATCGACTTCTGTAGACACACGTCCGGGGATATGCTTTAAAATCTCAGCCCCAAAATTCACGAAAAGCTTGTCTAAAAGCCAATCTCGACGTCCTGTAAATTTGGCACGGCTAAAATGAACAGCCTCTTCTACCAAGTGCAGATACTCTGCCTTTTTAGAAGCTTTTAGAATTAAAGAAGGATTTGTTGTGGCATCTATTGGGGAGTATTGTTTAATTGAATCGATATCCCCCGTATCTATGACCACTTTTGTTATTTTTTTAAGCTGATCTAATTGACTTTGGTTGCTCATCGACTTATCCCTCTACATTTTTCTTTATATCTTTAATGGGTTCGGCTCTAAATAATATCTCTATTTTTTCTCCCTCCATTTCTAATTCTAAAAAAGAGTTAAAACGAGTCAAAAGAAGGTTAAAGGGGATTTTAACTGATTGCTCGCCTATATCCACACCAATAGACGCTGAGGAGAGAATTTCTTTGGATTCAATTAATTGTCTGCAGAGGCATTCAAATTTTTCCAAATGCACTTTAAGCTGAGGATCATCAAATAAATATTGCTGACCACAGCTTGAGCACAGAAGGGAATTTGTGATCAAAATAGAAAAACCGATAGGGTGCGAGCAGCGTTTACAGCTAAATTCAAGGCACTGATGATGGGCCACAGTACGCTCCTGTTTTAAGTTCACTCAAATGTTACTTGAAAAGCGATTTATACCCAAGCAATCTCTGTGCTTAATGGCTATGATCGTGGTTTGAGTGTTGGATAGCAACAGCTACAATGGCTCCAAGAGCCAGTACGCTTAAAGCTACAGAAGTTGCTACGCTCGGAGCTGAACGGTATTCTAGGTATCCGTTACCACCGCTATAACTATAATCCTGCGCACTAGCAGAATTTATGGATGTGCCAAGCATGCCAATGCATACCGCAAAAGCTACAGTTTTCTTAAAAATCATTTTCACCTCAAGTTAACTTCTTCAATTGCAAATTACAAAATATTCCTATTTATTAGCAAGGAAATTTGTTAGTCATGGGTTGTTGGCAGAAGAGAAGAATGACAGGATAGACAGGCATACACACCCAAGCTAACTCATAGAATTTAGGAAAACAGAAGAATGACAGGATGGGCAGGATCGGCCTAACGGCCGGCCG
>CALBHK010000023.1 GCA_937894565.1 uncultured Chlamydiae bacterium | reverse complement strand
AGGTTTTGGAGTTTAAGAGTTTTAACTCTTAAACTCCAATACCTATATCAAATAGCACTGAATGACTAATTTGTCTTTTTCGAGTTCAATAGAATCAGACGCACCATATTACGAATGTTGCCGTTTACCCCTTCGATACAGGCTCTTTTCATAGCCTCATTGCTGATACTAGACCAATCCATACGCATACCTGCGTGTTGGGCTATTTTTGACACTAAGACTCTTTGTGTTCGTCCATTACCTTCTCGGAATGGATGAATCTGATTCAAACGAATCAAATACTCACCCATTTTATGACTAAAGATTTCATGTGTTGAACCATAAAGAAAATTTTCATCGGCTAAATCATTAAATAGATGCTGGGTTTCGTGTTCAATTTGGGTGTGCGGCAGAAATAAGGTATCTCCTTTGCCAATATCAACTTTTCGGAACTCACCAGCCCAAGGATACACTTCGCCAAAAATAGTACGATGTAGCGATTTAAAATACTCAACATCAAATCCCTGTGATGGCCACTCCACTAATATTTTCACAATATGAAAGTTTGAAAGACGCTGCTCATACTGATTTAATAAAGCAGTATCTGTAATTCCTAAATGATTTTTAAGAACCCCATTCTCCATCACATAGGGATCATTTTCAGGACTATACCCTTCGGCATAGTAATGGCTCTCGTATTCCATTAGATGATCTGATTATGAACAAGACTTTTAATTTCGAGTAGCGTTTGAGCAATAGCGTCATCACACGTCATTTGGCCATTCTCAACAGCTTTCAGCAATCGTAATCCCTCTGCATCTACAGATAGATTATCAACAGCAAGAATTGCTAAGGCTTCTTTAGCTGCCCAAGACCATTGAGAGTGAGAAGTTATTTGATGAGCAATTTCATTATTTGGCGTAATAGGTTGCTGCATAGTTTCTCTAACACTATAAGGGTAAATTGTTACCACTAAGTCTATCCTTTGGATAAAAGAAGTCAATTTATATATTAGAGTTTAAGAGTTTTAACTCTTAAACTCTAATACGAAAAAGCACACAGGTTTTGTGTGCTTTTTTGATTCAAAAGAAAAAGCCAAGTTGTTGATCGTTTTGTTTTTTTCCTTTGATTTGTACCGTTGATTGCACCATTTCTTGTGTTGCAACAATCGGCAGGGGAGAGGGGGGACTGATTTCGTTTTCCGATTCAACGTCAACCACATGAACCTCCTCTTGTGTGGTTGCTGGTATCGAAATAACATTGGTTGTTGATTCAATATCGGTGGACAACATCGCAAAGGCTTTACGCCATTTATCTATGCTCTCAGCAAAATTCAGACGATTTTTCCAGTCATACAGATAATACGCTGGGGTGTACCACACCTCGCGCACTTCGAGCGAAAGGGAGTTACCCACTATCACCTCCGCAGGAACATTCCATAAAGCAAGCTGGATATAACACATCAAGGCAGAGACTCTATCCACGTCAACGGCTTGTACAAAAAAAGTCGTTGCAGGGTTATATTTTGCCTTAATGAGCATATCAACGGCAGGAAGAATCATGCCACCAGCTCCGCACGCTGGCTCACTCATTTTAATAAATGGCTGAGTTTTGAGGCTTTCTATGCACTCAGCAAAAGTCATTTGTGCCATGAGTTTTGATAATTCATTGGGGGTAAAAAATTGCCCCTTCAAGTCCTCACCAAAACCTAATTCCATAAAAATACCGCCAAGTTGGTCAACAGGTTCTTCATCCAGTAATTCAATCAAAATATGAAGTAATGTTGAAAAAGCATGTTGGTCTTCTTTTTTGGTATAGCTACGGATAATTGTTAGGTACTCATTTTCCCGATCTTGATTCATCACGATACGATTATGAAGGCAAATTGCCGACATAATCACAAAGTCTGAAAAGACGGAATAACGGTGTTTTGCTGGGGCGATTTTTTGGATTATATCTAAAAAATCTTTACGAGTTTTCGGTGCTTCTATATCTGACATCCTAGATTCCTTTTGATAAAAGAAAAGTTCGGGCAGATACAGAATCCACCCCTCCAGTTCTCCCGATGAACGTGTCATCAGGAGAACAAAGGG
>CALBHK010000022.1 GCA_937894565.1 uncultured Chlamydiae bacterium | reverse complement strand
AACCCCGTGGCTTTGGCGAGTCCAAACATTTAATTTATTCATACACACTTCCTAATTCAATAAACATGCCAGTCGATTGCATACACCCCCTGAGAAAAGTCTATCTTATGAGCCCTGCGATAGATGCAGTAAATGAAGATGCTAGATTCTTTTTCTTTAAAAGTATGCCTCATAAAAACACTGACCATTAATGCGATTGCGGAAAAGATGTCATATTCCCGCTTAAATGGTATTTTCATTTGTTTTGTGTTTTCAATCTCATCTTTTGCTATTACGAACCAACAAGACTTATCTATTGCCTTTTCAAAAGGTTGATCTATAACCCCAGCTATATCATCATGGTACAACTCAACATTCCATCTGCATTTACTCAAATCTTTAATGCATTGTTTAAAAAGGGACATGGTGAGTTTTTCTTTGTTGACTTCTGTAGGTATCCAAAGCGGTATATGCGTTTGAAAACGCTTTCGCCTTGTGTTTATTGTGCAAGTAGCTTTCAAAAATGTTTGCATCTCTTCGGGCATTGGATCCACTTTATCTATGTGACCAAAGTATGTTTCCCAACACTCTTTTCCAATAGCTGATTTGGCAATTTCTTCGTCCATTTTTTTACTCAATACAACTGCCGATAAGACTTTCCACTTTTTACTTAATAAAGAAGTTATTGCCAAATGCTGTTTTTCTAAAAAAGAGAGGAGGTAAAGCAATACAAATTTAGGAATTTGATCAATGGGCTCAATCTTAATTTTGGAAAAATTTAAGCGGGTAACATTCATAAAAAAATAATAATCTATCTGAGAAAAAAATAACAACAAACAAAACTTTGCTCTTATCCTGTGATTTTGTACAATAACGAAAATAGGGCGGCTCTACACTCCATCTGGTTGAAAGTTAAGATTTTAACAGGGAAACAGAGTCAACGCCGTCAACATCCTAACTTTCAACTGGAAGGAGTATATGTTCGATAAATTCACAAATCGCGCTAAACAGGTCATCAAACTGGCAAAAAAAGAAGCGCAACGACTCAATCATAACTATCTTGGAACCGAACATGTTTTGTTGGGCCTTCTTAAACTCGGTCAAGGAGTCGCTGTCAATGTCTTACGAAACTTAAGTATTGATTTTGAAACTGTACGCGCTGAAGTCGAGCGATTAGTTGGATTTGGCCCCGAAATTCAGGTGTATGGGGATCCAGCCCTAACGGGAAAAGTTAAGAAAGTTTTTGAATATGCCAATGAAGAGGCAGCTAATCTCAACCACAATTATGTGGGAACAGAGCATCTTTTGCTGGGCTTACTGCGCCAAACAGATGGCGTAGCCGCTCAAGTTTTGGAAAATTTAAACGTCAATCTCAAAGAGGTACGCAAAGAGGTCCTTAAAGAGCTTGAAACTTTTAATCTTCAACTCCCTCCTGCCACCGGCATGAGTGGTATGGGATCGCCTGGAATAGGTTCGCCCGGAATGGGTCAAAATCCGACAGGAGGAGGCTCCTCGAAAGGCGCCTCGTCAGATAAAATGCCAGCTTTACGTGCTTACGGACACGATCTTACAGAATCCGCACGCGAAGGTGGCATGGATCCTGTCATTGACCGTTCTAATGAAATTGAAGAGCTCATCTTAATTCTTTGCAGAAGGCGCAAAAACAATCCTGTTCTGATTGGAGAAGCGGGAGTTGGCAAAACGGCCATTGTAGAGGGACTAGCTCAAGCCATTGTCAGAGGCGATGTGCCCGATAATTTGCGCAATAAGCGCTTAATCACCTTAGATCTACCTTTAATGATTGCGGGAACGAAATACCGGGGCCAATTTGAAGAGCGCATTAAAGCTATCATGGAAGAGATCAAAAAGAATGGCAACATCCTTCTATTTATCGATGAATTGCACACCATTGTAGGAGCCGGTGCGGCTGAGGGGGCCATCGATGCCTCCAATATTTTAAAACCCTCTCTATCCCGAGGAGAAATTCAGTGCATTGGCGCCACAACTGTCGATGAATACCGCAAGCATATCGAAAAAGATGCAGCACTAGAACGTAGATTTCAAACTATTTTTGTTAAACCTAATACAGTAGAAGAAACGATTGTCGTGCTCAACGGCCTTAAAGATAAATATGAAGACCACCACCGCTGCATCTATACCTCTCAAGCAATTGAGGCCGCAGCAAAGTTGTCCGACCGCTATATTCCAGCCCGCTTTCTTCCTGATAAAGCGATTGATCTCATTGATGAAGCAGGAGCAAAAAGCCGCATTGAAATGATGAACCAACCCTCCGATATTGCCACTTTAGAAACAGAACTAGAAGAGGCGCGTCATGCTAAGGACGAAGCGATTAGTAAGCAAGAATATGAAAAAGCTGCTAAATTACGCGATAAAGAAAAACAGATACGCGAACATCTTCAGCAAAAACGCTCTGAGTGGGAGACCTCTAAAGATGAAAAAGAGGCCATTGTCGATGAAGATGACATTGCACGCGTGGTTTCTAAAATTACTCGCATTCCAATAAGTAAACTAACCGAGGGAGAAACTGAGCGCGTTCTTAAAATGGAAGAGACTTTGAAGCAATTCATTATTGGGCAAAATCAGGCCATTTCTGCGATCTGCCGCTCGATTAGACGAGGAAGGGCCGGCATTAAAGACCCGAACCGTCCGATCGGCGCCTATCTCTTTTTAGGCCCTACAGGAGTGGGAAAAACTCTTTTGGCCAAAATGGTCGCTAAACATCTCTTTGGCGATGAGGATGCACTCATTCAAGTCGACATGTCTGAATACATGGAAAAATTTGCCGTCAGCCGCATGACGGGATCTCCTCCCGGCTATGTGGGGCATGAAGAGGGTGGACAGCTCACCGAACGGGTGCGCCATCGTCCTTATTCTGTTGTTCTTTTTGATGAGATTGAAAAAGCCCATCCCGATGTCATGGATATTCTTTTACAAATTTTTGAAGAGGGTA
>CALBHK010000021.1 GCA_937894565.1 uncultured Chlamydiae bacterium | reverse complement strand
TCTATATAATCCCTCGTTTGTTAAAATACCTTGTAATTGGAATTTTACGCCTATTTCTCTTATATCATCGATACTAAGAAGTTTTTCGCGCAGAGCCTGAATACCCCAGGGTGTGAATAATGACTCCAGATGAGTCACAGTGGGCATACTATTAATATCATCAATAGTAATTAAACCCTCTTCCAATGCAGTGCATCCCCAGGGACTAATTGTTGTACTGAGTATAGTAACTCGGAGCTCTATCTTCTGTACTTGCTCAGGCGTTATGGATTTATTTCGGAGTGCATTGAGTCCATTTTCGCACATTAATTCAGCTAAATGTTGAAAGGTAGGCATTGCTGCTGCTTCTTCAGGTGTAATTAACTTTTCTTCTAAAGCCTGCATTCCAAATATAGATAACATATTTCCCAAATGCCAAACAGTAGGCATATTGATTATTTGGGTTGCATTTAGTAATCCTTTAGACAATGCCATAATGCCAAGAGTGGATTGCAGGCGCTCTTTATAATTGTTAATCTCATCGTCGCCAGGTATTAATTCAATTTCTTCTGAAGTAAAGAAGTGCTTAAGCCTGTCAGCAGGTTTTAGTTCGAGTACGCTAAAGAAGGTATTGGCAGAAGAAAGACTAGATCTTAATATATACTTAGGCACTTCATTTTTGAATTGGCGAGTAAATAAAGATGCATATCTCGTATTAAGAAATTCTAAACCGACATACTCTAATTCCTTACATTCGCTTCGAAATAAATCCCATGAGTTATATAGTCGCTGTCGCGTAATGTGAACAATAAAAATCAGTTCACAAGAGCGCTGATTTCGGTTTAGGTTTTATTAAAGCGCGAACAAATTGCCTCAAATTAAATCCTAAGACCGCAGCATAACCTGATGATTCAATATTTCTATCATTTTTCATGCGGCTTTTACCTAATTGTCCTCCTTGTTTGGTATGACCAATGAGAGGTTCAATGCCTGCGCGACGATTACTCAAGATTACTTTATCTTCATCAGACAAAAGAGCAATGTTGTCTTTGGTATTAGCAGGGATCTGAACACCAACCAGAGGGATTTTCTTTTTAATTAATCGGTTGACATTATTGATACCATAATAGCCCTTATCCGTAGCAATGGAATTGATTTTCCCCCTTACAAAACATGCTTCGTATTCATCTACCACCGAAAGTAAGGATTTTTTATCATCCATACGAACATCAGTACACTTTGCAACAAATAAAAAATTTTTTGCCAGGCGGACCAACTGAAAGGCTCGCCCAAACTCATATTTTTTATGTTCTTTCTTTTTGTTAAAGCAAGCGACCTGATCCAGATGGAAGGATAAGCGTTTAGTGGCTTCAGCACTACCAGTTTCTATGAAATTCCTGACAGACAGGAGATAGGATTCGCCATGGGCTACTAGTTGCTCTATGGCTCGCTTAATAGCCCAGGGTAATTTGACCACCTCTTCTTGTCTGAAGCTACTTACTGCATTAATCGTTTTTATAACGGGTTCTGAAACCACCTCCAGCAAGGCAGAAAGTACTCTTGATTTCTCTTCCGTGCTTGCCTTTTTCTTTAGAAAAAAACAGCTCCTTGCCTTTGAGGCGATGGCTTTCATATCAATAAATAACTCAGTGGGTTTAATTGTAGGAATAAATTTTATCAAGCCATTGGCTACTTTAAAGGCAATACCTCCCAATTTTCTTAACATTTTTGCATCTGTCGGGTAAGTCATGTTGGCTTCCTGAACCGTTGAGTCTATGTCTATATCACAGGGATCTGCAATGCCTAAATCTACTGCATTTTTACACAGAAGATTAGCCAGTTGCTTCTGCGTGGCTGGGCCAAGGCGTGACCGGAATTTTTCTATCCTTGTATGATCGGGGCAATGCCATTTATCAACAACTCCATAACCACAGAAAATTTGGTAGGCCGCGTTATCCCTGAGCAATTGCTCGGTTTGACGGTCAGTAAAATCGTACATCTTTTGTAATAAATAAACACCAAGGTGGATACGGCTTTTTAATTTCCTGCCAACATGCAACATATTAAGCAATGTGCTCTTTTTTAAATCCTCTTCAATCAACTCATACATCGAGTCCCAGGGCAACTGGTTAGCAAGAATAAGTAATGGATGATTTTCGGGTACTTTTATTGAAATAGTTTGGCTAAATGACTTGATACCTATCCCTGAATCGCAGATACTCATCTCGAGGCACATCCTTTTTAATGTTATTGTCTTCAGAAAACAGCCATTCTAAAGAATTTGCCTCTTTTTTTACACTTCTTTTTTATTTTTCAACACATTACGCGACAGCGACTATATATCCTTATATTTTTACTATTTGCTCTTTGATTCCACATTGTTTTCATTGTTGATGCATTCTGGTTGCAATTGAGTTAACAAGGTTTTGTCATTTACCAACTTATCTGCTAATTGATGGTTTACATCACGATGTTCCACTTCATCGTCCCGCACCACCAAAAGCACATCGCGTAACCTGGCATCAGAGGCAAGCCCCCAATATTGTTTGGCGATCTCAGGAGCAGGGACATTTTCAATACGCCCTTCATCCAACTCCTGTAAATAATGGGTGTAACTGACAACAGCTTCCTCTTCAAGATAACCAACAAAACGATGTGCTGTTTTTGAAGAACAAACATACATCAACAGATACAACACCACAAAAATAGCTTGTGCCGTAAAAATAATAAAGCGCTCAAACCAGTTGGGTTTGGCAATGTACATAAAGGTAATCAAATGCATCCGTTCATTATCTGCTTCATCCAGTAAAATTTTAATCCAGCCCTCGTCGTTTTTAATTTTTCTTAGGCAGCGCAAATGCAGTAAAGCGGCACCTACCATACCCGGAACAGCAGCGACCGTTTCCAACACAATGGCTCGATTACCATAGCGTTTTTGGAAAAAAGTATCTGCGAAAAATCGGAAAAACTTTACCAGACCAAAGGCAATTTTATCACTGATGGTTTGGGCTGGCCTATGAGTTACTGACATGATGTGCTCCTTTATGGTGATATAAGATATATTATATTAAAGGTGTATTTTAAATGCAACTTTAATATAACTTTAATAGTAAGCCATAAGTAACCTACACAGCGATCAACTGGATGCAGCCACGGTAATGGATAGGTTGATGAACAGCGCAAAAAAAATAAACAATGGTAATATCAATGAGATGGAGGATATGTTAATGACCCAAGCCAGTTGAGTAGATCCACTGGGTTACCCCAGTGAACCCCTCTTCAGAACCGGACGTGCGAATTTCTCGCATCCGGCTCCCGATAGTGCGTTCAGAAAGGTGTGAACATCGATGTCGTTTTAAAGCTCTGCGGATAGTTTATTCTCTTCATAAGGTTTGTAAATCTTGTCCAATTCATCTTTCGATTTCCGCCTTTGCGATTTATCCAAGCAAATAGGGCTCGCTTACTCTGTAAAATAAATGAGCTTACTCGCCTTTGGTTATCCGAGATGGCATGGTAATTTGCCCATCCCGCGACAACGCTTTTCACTCGCTTTAGCACCTGGTGCGTCTCTTGATTTAGACTTTCCTTGAGATATTTCCGGAGTCCTTTTAGCTTACCTGTAAATCGATCCGACCGGCTTTTGTACTTCAGTCGCCACCAGCCTTTGCGACCTTTTCCCCAATAACATATAAATCCGAGGAATTTATAAACAGGTAGTC
>CALBHK010000020.1 GCA_937894565.1 uncultured Chlamydiae bacterium | reverse complement strand
AAAGGTTTAGATAGTTCTAGTGCGAAAATGGTTAATCAAGGTGATTTGTTATATGCGTTGTATGGTGCTACCAGTGGTCAGGTTGCTATTAGTCAAATACATGGTGCTATAAATCAGGCTGTGCTTTGCATCAGGAGTGAACAGAATACTGTTTTTTTATATAACTTTTTCCTGTTAGCTAAGGACGATATTCTTTCAACATACCTACAAGGTGGACAAGGCAACTTATCAGCTCAAATCCTAAAAAATATAGAAATACCAATTCCACAATTAGCCGAACAAACCAAAATCGCTAACTTCTTATCTGCTGTCGATACAAAAATTGCCACACTCAGCCAAAAAGTGGAGTTATTAAGTCAATATAAACAAGGCATGATGCAAAAGCTGTTTAGCCAGCAGCTTCGTTTTAAAGCGGATGATGGGAGTGAGTTTAGGGAGTGGGAGGAAAAGGAACTCAAAGATATAGCAGAAATTAATCCTAAATCTAAAAAGTTACCTGAAAGTTTTATTTATATTGATTTAGAAAGTGTTGAAAAAGGGCAACTATTACTTCAAAAAAATATTGAGCTACAGGATGCACCAAGTCGAGCACAAAGATTATTAGCTAAAGGTGATGTACTGTTTCAGATGGTTCGTCCTTATCAGCAGAATAATTATTACTTCAACTTAAGTGGTGAGTATGTTGCCTCAACAGGCTATGCTCAAATCCGTACAAAATTGGATTCTAAATTTATCTATTATGCTTTACATGAAAAGACATTCTTAGATGAAGTTATGAACCGTTGTACTGGTACAAGTTACCCTGCAATTAATAGCTCAGATTTATCTTCAATAGAAATACTTATTCCCTGCTTAGAAGAACAAACCAAAATCGCCAATGTCCTATCTGCCATCGATCAAAAAATAGAAGTGATTTCAAAGCAAATTGAACAAGCCAAACAATGGAAAAAAGGCTTGTTACAGCAGATGTTTATTTAATAAAAAGGTTATTGCTACTTTTCCTATAAATAATAAAAAATTCTCACATTTCCATTTCCCCCTCCTAGATCAGGTATTTATCGAGAATTTTTTTAAGAAAAACCTGTACAAAATTATCTTTGATTAATTCTTTTTAGTGTCTAAAATAGACAAAATGCCTACTTTTTGAATTGAGGTTTAAAACATGCAAGTTATTACAGCGAAAGATGCTAAATCTCGTTTTGGTGAATTATTGGATACGATGCAAAGAGAACCTGTCTTAGTAACCAAAAATAAACGTCCAGTTGGTGTTTTCTTATCGTTGAAAGATGTGAAAGGTACTCACTTGGAAAGTCTTTTTGATATTGAAAGTGATGATTATGAAGATTGGGAAAAAGAGAAAATAGCAGAAGCCCTAAATTCTTTGAAATCACATCCATCACAAACGACTGCAATGAAAACGGTACACGCTACAGCGATGCAAAAAGCACGAGAATTGGTAGCGAGCCGTAGCAAATGAGTTATGAAGTTTCTTATTTGCCTCAAGCAGAACAAGATTTAATTGATATTTTGGCGTATGGCATCGAAAACTGGGGTGAGCAACTGGCTGAAAGTATGTACCTAAAAATCACTGATCAGTTAGAAACACTCTACTTCTCGCCAAACAGAACAAAGAGAAAAGGGAGTTTAGGAACTAGAGAAATGCTGATTGTTGACAGCCCATATCGTGCCATCATTCAAGTTGATGAAGACAAAAAAAAGGTATTTATTCTCAGAATTTTGCATACATCTAGGAATATTTGATTAAACCTTCTTAATTTTACGCACAGTTTGCGCCAGTTTCAATTTTTATGGTGATGGATTGGTTATTTATACCTAAGCTAAAAAGTCGCTTAAAACGCAAATGGTGCGCATTTAGAACTATATTTAAATAGGTGAGTAGTGAGTGACGAGCTAGAGTTGAGTCCAAACTCAAAATATATTAGTGAAATATACACGGATGAATCGGAGCTTGAGATGCTAAAAATGGATTTAGTTATAGTGGCTGATACTATGGATGAATGGTTGGAAGAAAATACACCGATAGACCCAGATATTTGTCGTTATATGGGAATGCTGTTTCTGTCATTAGCTAACAGATTAGAATCAAAAAGAAACTGATTAGCTTAGAATTAGGTAAGGCTGCCTCCTAAGGAGACAGCCTTGATAGTGTGTTTTTAAATCTACACCTGATCCAATCGACTCTGGAACGATTGAACTCCTCTGTTTACAAAGTCCACAGTGAACCTCAGTTTTCTGTACTGAGAAATAGCCACAAAGATACTACTTGCATAAGAACAAGGCATCCAACACAGTTGTAGCTCTGTATTTTCATCAACTTAGTTTAGTTCAAGCGACCAACTCGAACAGAAGGGGAGACCAATCCACTGCTGTCCCATAGTTTGCTTTAAATAAAAAAACCTGAGTCCAAATCGTTAAAATATGAGTGCAAACAAACACTTTAACGACCAGGATTCAGGTTTTGTCACATCAGAATACCGTATTTCATCAGCTTATTAAACCCGTCGTGCGACAGGATTTTGAGCAACTTGCTAAAGTACACCATGTTGGACAGAAATTTAGAGCGGCTTCAAGATGGGATCAGTTTATTGCCATCTTGATGTCTCAACTTTCCTGCAGGCAAAGTCTGAGAGATATTCAATCCAATCTGGAGTGCCAACAGGAAAAACTGAGTCATTTCGGAGCAAAGTCTATTCCCCGAAGTACACTGGCACGAATCAATGAGCAGCAGCCCGCTGCCTTGTACCAACAGCTCTTTCACAAGTTGCTTAAATACTATGAACACTCAAAAGTAGCCCATAAATTTCGCTTTAAGAATCCATTATATTCCTTGGATGCCAGTCATATTGACCTGTCGCTTTCCTTATGTGAATGGGCCAAAGTTCATGACTCAAAAGCCAGCATGAAACTCAGCATAGGATTGAATCACAGCAATGATATTCCTGAGTTTGTTGCAGTTGAAAATGGCAAAGAAAATGACATGGTACAAGGCCGCAAATTCCAGTTTCCTGCTGGCAGCATTGTAGTTTTTGATAAAGGCTATGTCGATTACCAATGGTATGCAAATCTGACCGCTCAAAACATTGGATTTGTTACACGTTTTAGGCCTAAATCTGTGTATCAGGTGATCCAGCAACATCCAGTGCTTGAATCCAAAGGTATTCTAAAAGATGAAACCATTCAGCTGAATAGCGCACATGCCCTAAAAAGAAAAGCCCCAGTGTTAAGAAGAATTGAATATAGAGATCAGCAAAGTGGCAAGCACTTTAGCTTTCTCAGCAATAACTTTCATTTAGCCGCCTCCACCATTGCGGCGATTTATAAAGATCGTTGGAAAGTTGAGCTGTTCTTTAAGGCGATTAAGCAGAATCTCAAATTAAAAGCGTTTCTAGGCCGCAGCAGGAACGCAATTCAGACACAAATCTGGATTGCGATGATCGCCTATTTATTGGTGAGTTTCGCTCAACATTTAGGGAAAACAGGTTGGACAGTTCAACGTTTACTCAGAATAATTCAAGTGAATTTGTTTGAAAGAAGAACTTTAAAAGCTTTATTTTCACCCGATAAAATACCCATAAAACAAGAGGAAGCTCAAATGAGCTTCCTCTTGTGAAAAATTGTGGGACAGCAATGAGCAAAAGCTTCCTTTTTTGTTGAGTTTAATTAACGAATTATTGAAA
>CALBHK010000019.1 GCA_937894565.1 uncultured Chlamydiae bacterium | reverse complement strand
GCCCTTATTCACAACCTTATCAATTAAGTCAGCAAGATCTTTGGCTTTTGTGTATTTGATGCCAATCACTTCAAGCTGTTCGTCAAACCCAGGAACATCAAGTTGGGTTAAAATTTTCATAACACGATCAATATTGGCACCAAAATCTGAAATAATTAAAGAGTTAGTTTGTGAGTAGATGCTCATTTCACCATAACTCGAAGTCAATAAACGCAATTGCTGCTGAACGGTTTCAGCTTGAATGTGTTTTAAATGAACGATTTTAGTGATCATCTGATCTGAATTGGGGTAGTAGCTGCCAGAGTAGGTATCAATATTATCACGTTGAGCGGCTCGTGCATTTCTGATTTTTAAGAAACCGCCACTTGGTACGACAGTGTAACCATTTATAGCAAGAGCCGATAAAAAAGCTTTGTAAGCCTCAGCCACGGTGATTTTGCTTGGAGCAATGATTGTGATTTTTCCGCGTACAGTTGAATCAATAATAAAGTTTTTTCCTGTCAGTTCACTGATGGCTTTAATAACATCTGTGATTTCTACATTTGGAAAATCAAATGACTCAATCGTTTCAGGAAAATTTTCAGCGGTGATATCTTCAGGTTTTGCCTGAGCAAACTTATTTTTTTGTTCATCTTTTAAAACGCTGGGCTTAGCCGCTTTATTGACTCCGCTTGGTCCAATGACTTTATCGCCATTACCTACTGAGTTTGCAGAGGAATTGCTCACGCCACCACGAGCCGCTCCACCCACATTTTGACTTGCCGTGAAGACACAGCAAGTCAAAACGTCAGGTAAATTCCGCGTTGTATGCCATAGTTGCCAGAGTTATTTTCTTCAAAATCTAATTCTAAGAATAGAATAATTGACTTGTTTTCCCGTTACTCTTTAGCAGAATCGTAGATCGTAGAGAAATTCTGCGCAAGAAAAAAATGATCGCTCTTGTCGTCTTAATCGTATTATTTGCAGCTGAAATCGCAGGTTACATCTTCGAGTTGCATAAACACACATTGGCAAGCCAGGCCTTAATGGTTTGTTTAACAATATTTGTTCCATTGGCATTTCTTGCGTTTCTTTATCGGCTTGCCATTCGACATGCTGTGAAATTGCGTCTAGATCTCATTTTAATTCAGATAATTCTAATCCCGCCACTGGTTTTGGCAATCCACTATTGGAAAACCGGGAAGAATTATATTGATGACGTTTGGCGTATCCTCGGTTTTATAATATCCATAGTAGCTTGCGCACTTATTGTATATCCTTTCGAAAAATGGAAGGGAGATGATTGGCCAAATCGGGCTGCCTCTTATGTAATCAGTTTGTTTGTGTTCGGTAGCGTTTTCGTCCACATTGAAATAACCAAGGCTGTTCTTAAATCTGTGATGACGTCTTGACCCTAAATGCAGCTCATGGATGAAAGTTCGTCTAAAGCTCTTTCACGATAGGCAACTACGGCATACAACAAGTTTTACCTGCTGCGCGCGCGACCACTTCGTTGGGTCGCGTGCTCGGCCACTCCGCGCCAAAGATGCCCTGCGCCCGCCGGCCTGTGGGCCTGCATTGGCGGGCTCGGGCAGGCGCTTCGGGCACATTTTGGCTTGCGGCGAAGACGCCTCCAGCCAAAACGTCAAGGTAAAACCAACGTTGTGCGAAAGCCCGGGAAGTTAGTTCATCCCGATATTCTTTTAAGATACGCCTACAATTTTTCTTGACATTTTATCGATACGAGGCATGTATTACTCCATAGTTATCGATAGGAGATAATATGCCAATTGTAAAGGTTTCGCCGAAGTTTCAGGTAGTAATCCCAAAGGAAATCAGGGAAAACTCAGGTATTAAAGTCGGCTCAAAAATGGATATGTTTGTATATGACGGCCGAATCGAGCTTGTACCGATTAAATCCATTAAGAGCCTAAAGGGTAGTTTGTCGGGAATTGATACCAATATTCAACGAGATTCAGATCGCGTATGAACATAGTCGACTCCTCCGGTTGGCTGGAATATGTCGCTGGGACCAAAAATGGAGAGATTTTCGGAAAACACATTGAAAATACAGATAAGCTGGTTGTGCCTGTCATTACAATTTATGAGGTATTCAAAAAGATTCTTGTTGAAACAAATGAGGAAAATGCCCTAAAGATTGCAGCTCATATGAGGCTCGGAAAAGTTATCGATGTCAATCTAACCATCTCGCTTGAAGCAGCAAAGTTTGGAAAACAACATAAACTGCCAATGGCAGACGCCTTAATTTACGCCACGGCAAGGCAATATGATTGTACAATTTGGACCCAAGATGAACATTTTAAGGGCCTCGAAGCTGTTCAATATTTTCCCAAATAATCATTTCAGCCGGGCCATCGCACAACAAGTTTTACCTGCTGCGCGCGCGACCACTTCGTTGGGTCGCGTGCTCGGCCACTCCGCGCCAAAGATGCCCTGCGCCCGCCGGCCTGTGGGCCTGCATTGGCGGGCTCGGGCAGGCGCTCCGGGCACATTTTGGCTTGCGGCGAAGACGCCACAAGCCAAAACGTCAAGGTAAAACCCGCGTTGTCTGA